>NZ_NPDD01000196.1 GCF_002272245.1 Bacillus sp. 7884-1
CTTCCGCACAAATCAACAGAGTGGTAATATCAACATTTTGCATTAACACAGCCTTTGTAAATAGCAAAAGGCAGAAAATCGGATGATTTTCTGCCCTAAAAAATTGCCCTATATTCTAACTTAAAGCTATGTTTCCTGCTGCGTCCTCATAGAAGGTTATTTGAACTGTTTCGGTAAGTACATCTGCGTAGCTGTATGAAACTCGTTCAAATGCATTTTCTTCTTGATCTAACTCGATTACAAAAACCGAAGGGTACGTTTCGGCTAATACGCCGGATCGTTCGATTGTCTTTCTACGTCCTCCGTTTGCCTTCAGCAACAATCTTTTCCCTAAATTTGAATCTAGAGCCTTTTTAATATCGGCTAAGGTTTTTGGCATTCGGTCCACCTCACTGTGTAAAGTATATCACACTGACATAGTCCTTGTCAAATAAAAACATAAAATTATATCAGTCCGACAAAAAGATTGTCAATATCTTTTCTTCTACTTTTTCTCCCAAATTTCAACAATCATTATCTTTACCTTAAAAAGGGAGGATTATGTGCAATAAAAAAATAATTCCTAGAAAAGTTTATAGTAGGTGACTTTCGAGAACTGTCTAGCTCCAGGCGCCATCGAATTGGGGTCATTAGCAGAATCCTTTCGCTTTTCTATTAGGACTTATGATTCTTCTTCCTGGACAGGATTGTAAGGCATTCCTGTTCGTAAGACACCTTTTGTTTCAATGCCCCCCAGGCCCTTTTCTCCGGTTAGTGTGTTTCGTAAAACATCCCAAACGTTGATACTTTCCATAAACGGCGTGAAGCCAATTTTTGCAACAATATAAACGGGATCTAATGCATGTATATTAATTCGTGATGGGGAACTGGCAAAATTTGCACCTGCATGTATCAAAGATTCAAAGTGAGATTGGCAGGCACCTGCAAAGATAACGAGTTGATCTAAATGAGGAATCTTTCTTCGTGCCTCCTTGACGGTTTGGACAAAGTGCTTTGAGTGGCGGTATGCATTAATATCAGATATTTTCCCCTTTGCCTTAGAATAGGCATCATGACCGGTAATGACTAAAATATCAGGACGGTATTGATCAATTAAGCCGCCAATTTTCTTTGGCATCTCTTTCTCGTTACAATGTACCCCATAGACAGGAATACCAATTTTCTCATATAAAGTCATACACTTTTGTAAGTAATCTTGGTCTCCATCTAAGTGAAGAACCTTTCCTGGAATTTGAAAATAATTGGCTGGCTGTACATAGCCGCCTGTCGCTTCATAATCCTGCCTTTGCTTTATTAAATCAACGTCCTGTGCAAAAAGGCGAAAGGATTGCTCTTCAAGGATTTTGTATTCCTGTATTATTTTCGACCTTGCATTTTTGTTAATCTTCACTAAATCCTCGTAAGGGGCATCTGCCACTAAGCGAATATCTTCACCGTATAGGACTGCAAATCTCTGGCCATTTAGTATTTGAATATCAATAACCCGGAATAGAATATCACAGTTATAGGACCGTCTGCCGACAATATCCATCATCTTTATATTCACTGCTGTCACTCCAATTAGACCAGCTTATAGGCCTTCCAAATAAAGTTTCTCTTTGATAGGCTATGCAACTACACAAGTTAATGTGAATGACGAGTTCAATTACATTGATTTAAAATGAAAGCTGTGTTAAAGGACACTTATGATTTATGAACCTGTTGATTGGAGCGGAAGGCGCTTGACTCCTGCGGGATGAACGAGCACCGTGAGACCCCGCAGGTCGGAATGACCGAGGAGGCTCAAGGGCGAGCCCGCGGAAAGCATAGCGCCTGGAGTGCAAATCAACAGCCTTATTAACACAGCCAACAAAAAAATAGACCTAAAAAGGTCTATTGAAAATAGGTATATAATTCATCGCTCAATTTTCCGAATTCCTCAACGGAAAGAGTTTCCCCTCTTCTCGTTGGATCAATTCCAGCTGCATTTAATGCACTTATGATTTCATCTTTCTTTTCTTTCCCATCCTGAAGTTGACTAGTTAAATTATTTAGAAGTGTTTTTCTCCTTTGTGCAAAACTTGCTCGTGTTACTTGGAAAAAGAATTTCTCATCTTTTACGATTACCGCTGGCTTTTCTCTTCTTGTTAAGCGGATTACAGCCGAATCTACATTTGGCTGAGGGACGAAAACTGTTTTAGGAACAATCATAACCGTCTCCGCCTTTGTGTAGTACTGTACGGCGATAGAAAGCGATCCGTATTCCTTTGTCCCTGGCTTCGCTGAAATGCGGTCTGCGACCTCTTTTTGAAGCATACACACGATACCTCGTATTGGAATCTGTTCCTCTAGCAGCTTCATAATAATCGGAGTCGTCACGTAGTATGGGAGATTGGCAACAACCATAAGATCATCGAAATTTGAAAATTCTGTATCTATGACCTCCTGAACATCTGCTTCAAGTATATCATTATGGATAACTTTTACATTTTCATACGGCGAAAGAGTGTCAGATAATATCGGCAGTAATCTTTGGTCGATTTCAAAAGCAACCACTTTTTTACTCCTGCGGGCAAGCTGTTCTGTCAGTGCACCAATACCAGGACCAATTTCAATCGCCCCTGAATTTTCACCCATTTCTGCAAAGTCAACAATTCTATGTAAGATATTTGTATCAATTAAAAAGTTTTGGCCCAGACTTTTCTTAAAAGAAAATCCATATTTTTCAAGAATGGCTCGTGTTCGAATCGGTGTAGCTATGTCTTTATTCATTTTTTTCCTCCTGTATCACAACTGCGAGTGCCTCTGCAAATTCCTGCCTGCTGATTTGAAACATCATCAATCTTTTATAAAGCTGCTTTCCATTGGTATAACCAATTTTCAAAAGTTTTCCCAACATGACCCTTCGCTCTTTTGATCCTGCTCCCCCAATGAGTCCCGCTGTCATTAAGTCCTCTTGTGTGATTTCCTCTTTAATCGTATCTGACATGATTTGTGCGTCTCTTAATGCGTTTCTTATTGCTTCTAAAGAGGCATGTTCAACACCCAGACCTTTTCCATTTTTAGCGATTGCGACTTCTTTCGGTAAAAAAGCGTGTTTTGCGCCAGGTACTTTTTCAGCAATCGTTTTCCTGATTTTTTCACCTGGGTAATCGGGGTCTGTAAAGATGATTACCCCTCGTGTTTCTTGTGCTCTTTTGATTTTTTCGATGGTTTCTTCATTAATTGCGGAACCATTGGTTTCAATTGTATCTGCATCAACAGCTCGTTTAATTGTAGTGGTATCGTCTTTTCCCTCCACCACAATGAATTCCTTAATCTTCATTATTTCCTCCGTACGTGAATGATATAAAAATAAGCTGTGTTAAAGCTAAATGTTGATTTTAGTACCCTGTTGATTTGTGCGAAAGGTGCGAGACTCCTGCAGGAGGACGGGACAGGGGAGACCCCACAGGCG
>NZ_NPDD01000197.1 GCF_002272245.1 Bacillus sp. 7884-1
CGGAAAGCGAAGCGCCTGGAGCACAAATCAACAGCCTAGATTAACACAGCAAAAAATAAAAAAATTGAAAAATAATTGAAACATTTTTGTAATGTCCATCGTCTATATTAACAAATGCCTTCATATTATGAAGTAAATACCTTAATGTATTCGTTGTAAGTATAATGAATATTAGAGAAAAAGCAAAATGCAGAGGCTAATTAAACCTCTGCACAGTTAAGCTTATTGTAATATTTTAATCTTGACCTTTCTAACTCCCCAGCGGAAAGCCTCCGCTTTCGATGGAAAGAAGACATCAATTTTATGTCCCTTTATTGCTCCACCAGTATCAGACGCCACAGCATAGCCATAGCCTTCTACATAAACCTTTGTTCCCAGTGGAATCACACGAGGATCCACAGCAATTATCTTTGCATTTGGATTTGCACGTAAATCAAATCCTGTTGCTGTTACCCCTGAACAGCCATTACAATAGGCTGTATAGGCAGTAGTATTAACATAAAACTCAGTTCCAGTTTCTGCTCCACGAGAAACTTGAATATCTAATTCCTTCGTTCCAACAGCCACAACTTTATCGAGTTTCTCTCTAAGACTCTGCTCACTAATTAATTTTCTTGAAACTTCTTTACCATTTTCCAAGATAACTTCATATTCTCTTGAAATAAGCCCCTGTCTGCCATCTTTGACAGTTACTTGCTTTCCTTTTTCCAAGCTCTCATCTTTCTTGGTGATCACGGCAAAGTGAACTGGTTCTTCCACTACATCGGTGACTTTTTCTACGCGTATGACGTTAATAACGCCATCCTTTTTCACTGTCTCAGATATTGACGGTTCAACTCGGTCAAATTCATTAAGTTTAATTCCCTGTTGTGTTAAAAAGTCAGCGACCGTAGCCGAAGTGGACCATACTTGCTGTTCTTTTCCGCCGTCAACTAGTGTAAGATGAAGAGCTGATTTAATGCGAATATCCATCTTGCTTTTGATTGTTTCCTGCGGCTTGGGTGAAATTTCATCTTGTTCGTTCAATACAATTTGTTGCTCTTTTAGTAGCTCAGCGACCGTACCTGCTGTTGTCCATATCGTTTTTTTCTCGTTGTCTTGGACAATTTTAACCTGCTTTGCTTGTTTCCAGACAATTACTTGATTGTCTTTCACCTTAGCATCAGCTGAAGGTGACAAGTAGTCTTTTGAGTTGAGTGGTATTTCAAGTTGAGCGAATACATCCTTAACTGTATTGGCATGCGTTTTTACTACTTTTTGCTTTCCGTTAAGAGTCAATGCAACTGTATACTTAGATCCTTCATAGTATGAAAAACCAAGAAGTGCTGCTAAAACTACAAAACTAGCAAAAGTGATCGCCAACCTTTTTCTACTCAAAGACTTGGAAAACAGGTTTTTCATGTTTTTGAATACGATGAAAAACGCCTCCTTCTCTCGGAGAGATTATTGAGAAACATGCTGCCGGCTGTCAACCCTTGCATTTGTTGTGAACGTATTTCCTATTATGCATATAGTTGGGAAATTTGCAAAGGGAAACTTATCGACACGGTTATCCTATGAGGAAAAGGAGACGTGTAGAACTTTAAGTTATATTAAAAAATTTGGACAAGCTTCTATTAAAGTCGACAAGCTTGTCTATCAGTTTATGTCGAATAATTTTTTTGCATTAGCAGTCGTGACGATGGCAACTTCTTCAAATGATATGCCTTTAATTTCAGCAATTTGCTCTGCAACTAGCTTAACAAATCCTGGTTCATTGCGTTTTCCACGATAAGGATGCGGCGCTAAATACGGGCAGTCTGTTTCAATCAGCAGTTTTTCTAACGGAACCACAGCTGCCACTTCTTTGGGTTTTTTGGCATTTTTGAACGTAACCGGACCCCCTAATGAGATAAGAAAATTCATTTTTAGACATTCTAAGGCAACCTCTGGGCTCCCGCTGAAGCAATGCATGATTCCTCCAACTTCGGCAGCATCCTCTTCTTGTAAAATTTCTACAATATCAGCTGTTGCTTCCCGATTATGAATCACAATCGGAAGTTTTACTTTCTTAGCCAATCGGATTTGCTTTCGAAATACTTCCTTTTGGATGTCTTTTGGAGACTTGTCCCAATGATAATCTAAGCCCATTTCCCCTATTGCCACTACCTTTGGATGGGCAGCTAACTCTTCGATCCAAAGCAAATCTCCATCTGTCATATCAATCGAATCTACAGGGTGCCAGCCAACGCACGCATAGATAAACTCGTACTCTTCTGCCAGTTCCATAGCCCTCTTAATCGTTGGTCGGTCGAACCCAACCACTGTCATATAGGAAACACCTGCTTCTTTTGCCCTTTCGATAACTTCCTGTAAATCCTCATCAAATTGTTCCGCGTTTAAATGGACATGTGTATCAAATAACATGACTGTTTCTCCTTTATTTATATTCTTATGGCTGTGTCGAATGATAGTGAGAAAAAAATAGAAATGTCTCGAAAATTGTTTCACGTGAAACATTAAGGGACATTTCTATCGTTAAATTATTTTACCTTTGAACCATTTGGAAGGGACTGATCGACTGTTGCCAATGAGAGTGATCCATCCTTTGAACCCGCTAGGATCATTCCTTGTGACATTTCTCCACGCAGCTTTACTGGTTTCAGGTTCGTAATGCAAATGACTTTTCTACCCACTAAATCTTCTGGCTTATAGTATTGTGCAATTCCTGAGACTACTTGCCGTTTTTCATAGCCTAAATCCAACTGAAGCTTTAGAAGCTTATCTGCCTTTTTGATTGGTTCAGCCTGAATAACTTCTGCCACTCTCAAATCAATTTTCATAAAGTCGTCTATAGCAATTTCATCAATTTCCTCAGGCTTTTCATCTTGTTTTACTTCTTGCTTTTCCTCAACAATTGGAGCAGAACCTCCCATTTTAGCACGGATAAATTCAACTTCTTCTGCAATTTCAAGGCGCGGGAACAAAGGATTTCCTTTCGAAACCTTTGTTCCATTCGGAATTACACCGAAGGTATCTAAGCTCTCCCAAGATTTAAGTTCTTCATCGTTAACACCAAGCTGTTGGAAAATACCATTCGGTGTCACTGTTAAGAATGGCTGGAGAAGAATCGCTGTTCTTCTTAAGGATTCAGCTAAATGGACCATTACACTTGCCAGTTCATCTTTACGTTCTTCTGCCTTTGCCAATGTCCATGGCTGTGTTTCATCTATATATTTATTACACCTGCTTACTAATTGCCAAATGGATGTTAGCGCAACTGAAAACTCCATTTTCTCCATGGCTTCTTCATATTTAGCAACTGTTTCACGATTGACCTGAAGCAGTGCTTTATCAAACTCACCTGTTGAATCCGAATAAGCTGGAATGACTCCATCAAAATATTTCTCAATCATTGCCACTGTACGATTTAACAGGTTACCAAGATCATTTGCTAAATCAAAGTTAATTCTTTCAACAAATCCCTCTGGTGTAAAGACACCGTCTGCCCCAAATGGCACTTCCCTTAATAAATAATAGCGAAGTGCGTCGAGACCATAGCGGTCAATTAATGTAACAGGGTCCACTACATTTCCTTTTGATTTTGACATTTTACCGTCCTTCATTAATAACCAGCCATGTGCAAAAACCTTTTTAGGAAGTGGAAGATCAAGCGCCATCAACATGATTGGCCAATAAATCGTATGAAAACGAACAATTTCTTTTCCAACAAGATGAACATCAGCAGGCCAATAATTCAAGTATTTACTATCATTATCTGTTCCATAGCCAAGAGCAGTAATGTAGTTCGATAAAGCATCTATCCACACATAAATAACATGTTTTGGATCCCCCGGCACCTTTACTCCCCAATCAAAGGTTGTTCTAGAAACGGCTAAATCCTCTAAACCAGGCTTAATAAAATTATTAATCATTTCATTTTTACGTGATTCCGGCTGGATAAACTCTGGATTTTCCTCATAGTATTGCAATAATCGATCAACATACTTACTCATTTTGAAAAAGTAAGATTCTTCTTTAACAATTTCTACTCCCCTGCCGCAATCAGGACAATTTCCTTCCACTAACTGGCGGTCAGTATAAAAAGATTCACACGGTGTACAATACCACCCTTCATACTTGTCCAGGTAAATATCTCCCTGTTCAAGCAGTCTAGCGAAAATCTTTTCGACAATTTGTTTATGTCTCTCATCCGTTGTCCGAATAAAGTCATTATAGGAGATATCGAGCTTTTCCCATAAATCCTTAATCCCATCCACAATTTCATCAACATACTGCTGCGGGGAAATCCCCTTTTCCTCTGCTTTACGCTGAATTTTTTGACCATGCTCATCGGTTCCCGTTAAATACATAACATCAAAGCCGCGCATCCTTTTATAGCGTGCCATTGCGTCTCCTGCTACTGTGGTATACGCATGACCAATATGTAAATTTCCACTTGGATAATAAATCGGAGTAGTAAGATAAAACGTTTTTAATTTTCCTTGCATTTGGGATCCTCCTAATATAGGTACATAGACTTTTCTACTAAATCATTATAGCCCTTTTTCGCCCTCTTATATCATCAAAATATACCCAAAAATCAATAAATGTGCAATAAACCCAACTATCACTAAAAAATTTATTTTATTTTTTCCTCTGCTCCCCCCATAAAAATGTTTATTACTGTCGAAAATTATACTAATGAAATAGTTTTATTGTAGTTTTTTGTCGAATATTACATTTTCATTAAAAAAGACTATATTAATCCAACAATAGTATTAAAAATCTATTTCATTTGAATGGTCATTCATTATCTATTGATATATCAACATTCTTGTAAACTCATAATATTTACCATTACTTTTTACTATAAAGTAATTGACGGAAATGGGAATGGCTGGTATTATTAATTTATAAAAATAATGTCGAATAATGACGAATAGATAGAGAAATAAATTAATAGGTTTATTATGAGAGGAGCTAGTAAATATGAAATCTACAGGTATTGTACGTAAAGTTGATGAATTAGGCCGTGTGGTTATTCCAATCGAATTAAGAAGAACACTTGGTATCGCTGAAAAAGATGCACTTGAAATTTATGTTGATGAAGAGCGTATTATCTTAAAGAAATACAAGCCAAATATGACTTGCCAAGTAACTGGTGAAGTTTCCGATGATAACTTAGCACTTGCTGGCGGAAAACTAATCCTTAGCCGCGAAGGCGCTGAGCAGCTAGTAAATGAAATCAAAAGCCAATTTGAATTAGTAAAATAATATACAGTAAGCTTCTCCTCAAGAGGGAGAAGCTTTTTTTTAATCTAGTCGACGTGGTAGGCCTGATACACCTCACGTTTGCTTATCCCCCGGTCTATTGCGGTTTGTTTGATAGCTTCTTTTGAGGGAATCTGTTTTACACTTATGTAGTGATTTACATGCTCCTCTATCGACAAGGTTTCCCACCAGTTCATTTCTTCTTGCTTTAATTTACTCTCATCCGCACCTTCAACAATCAAACAAAATTCGCCACGAATTTCATCCTGATTGGCCCACTCTATTATTTCCTCTAAGGTTCCTCTAATAAATTCCTCAAACTTTTTAGTTAACTCCCGGCAAATAGCTATTTTGCGATTACCAAGGACATCATACATACTCGTTAGAGTTTCTTTGAGTCGATGCGGTGACTCATAGAAAACAAGAGTTCCTGTTTGTTTTTTTAAGCTCTCTAACTCCGTTTTCTTCTCTTTTTTGCTTCGGTTTAAGAAACCATAAAAATAGAAGGGCTGACATGTTAGCCCCGAAGCAATTAAAGCTGGAAGAGCTGCATTTGCACCAGGTAGTGGGACTACTGTCACTTTCTCATTGATTGCAGCAAGAACCAATTCATATCCTGGATCTGATATAGCAGGCATGCCCGCGTCACTGACTAAAGCAATCTTCATGCCTTCCTTAATCTTGTGAATGAGCTTCTCTCCACTCGATTCTTTATTATGTTCATGATAGCTGACAACAGGGGTTTGAATTTCAAAGTAATTACACAACCTTTTTGTGTTTCTTGTATCCTCAGCTGCAATCAGGTCCGCTTCTTTCAATATCCTTACAGCACGAAAACTCATATCTTCAAGATTACCGATTGGCGTCGGAACAAGATACAGTATTCCTTTATGTGCCTCGTTCTCAAAACTCTTTTGCTGCCACACTATGACCACCCGTTTCTTTTATTCTCCATATAAAATCTTTCTGATTTCCGCAGTATACTCCCCTTCTTCATTATAAACAAATAAGGGAGCAAGTATTTTTAAATCAGGACTGCCATCCTTTATTGCTTCAATTAGCAGGGTATTCGCTTCTTTCCCTTGCTTTGGATAGACAAACTGAATACGTTTTGGTTCAAGGCGATATTGTCGCATGACCGAAATGATATCCATTAACCTTCCTGGACGATGAACAAACGCCACCTTGCCGCCCTGCCTCACTAATTGACTTGAAGCCTTAACAGCATCCTCTAGTGTACAAAGTATCTCATGACGAGCAATGGCTAAGTGCTCATTCGGATTCATTTCTTCCTTTGAGGAAGTAGGAAAATAAGGCGGATTACAGGTTACAACATCAAATTTCCCATGTCCCAGCTTGTTTGGCATTTCTTTTATATCACCATGAATCATCTGAAGGCGGTCCCCGAGACAGTTATACTCAATACTTCTTACAGCCATATCATATAAGCGCTCTTGTATCTCCACACCAGTAATCTTCCCTTTTGTACGAGCACTTAAAAACAGTGGTATAACTCCATTCCCACTGCATAAATCAAGTATATTTCCCTTTTGAATAGGAATATAGACAAATCGAGCTAATAAGACTGCATCAAGCGAGAAGGCAAAAACGGATGGACTTTGAATAATCCTTAAATTTTCTGCAAGCAAATAATCAAGTCGCTCATCATTTTTTAAATTAACCAATGTTATCCACCTCAAAATTATATGTAAAAAAATAAGGCTGACCTGGGTCAACCTCTTCTAAGTTATTTCTTATTAAGAAAGGAGAGACAAAATAAGCAATCGCCTTCCTTACGCAAGCTCCCAAAATGTAGATTACAAATGTGAAATCCTTCTTGGTATAGACGAGCAAGGTTATCATAGCCTTCACCGATGTCCAAAGTTCGATCACCAGCAGACGCAGGGGGATTTGTCCCCTTTTTAACTTTCTCATCTTTCTTATCTTTTTCCGTGGTTAAATCTAAACGGCGTCTTAGATGTTCATTTTCAAGCTTTAAGTAATGATTCTCTTCTAGTATTTCGGCTAAATGCTGCTTTAATTCTCCGAGCTGTTGGTAAAGATGGCCAATTTGTGTTTCCATATTACTTACTGATTCAAATATCTCTTTTTTATCCACGTCTCACACCTCTTAATCTGTGGATTGTATAGAAAAGGCACCTTCTTTAATAATTTCATTCAATGTATACTCCAGAACTCGATCCTGTTCCTTTATTTCCACCTGAAGTACCCGCTCTAATATATTTAATCCTACCACTTTTCCTCGGCCTTGAGGAGTTTCAATCATTTCCCCTAAATCAGGCAGCTGAGCTTTTGCTGCTTCATATTCATCATTTTCATATTTCAAGCAGCACATAAGCCTGCCGCATAAACCGGAGATTTTAGTAGGATTCAATGAAAGATTTTGATCCTTTGCCATCTTAATGGAGACAGGATCAAAATCGCCTAAAAATGTGGAACAGCAAAGCATTCTTCCACATGGACCAATTCCACCAAGCATTTTCGCTTCGTCCCTGACACCGATTTGGCGCAATTCAATTCTTGTCCGAAAAATAGCTGCTAAATCTTTTACTAGCTCACGAAAATCAACTCTGCCGTCAGCCGTAAAATAGAAAATCACCTTATTTCGGTCAAATGTATATTCAACATCGACTAGTTTCATATCTAGTTGATGTCCATTTACTTTTTCATTACAAACTTCATATGCTTCCTGGGCAGCTTGTTTATTTTCTTCCACAATCATTCGATCCTTATGATCTGCAATCCTTACTACCTTTTTTAATGGCAGAACGACATCATGCTCCTCAACCTGTTTACGTGGAACAACAGCCTTACCGTATTCAACCCCGCGAACAGTTTCGACTATCACAAAGTCATCCTTTTGAATTGAGAGATCTCCTGGATCAAAATAATAGATTTTCCCCGCCTTTTTAAAGCGCACTCCTACAACATCATACAAATGAAGATCCCTCCTGCAAATTTAACACAAGCTCTTCCATCATTAGCTGTGGGTTCATATTGGCCTGCAGCTTCCTTTTTGCCTCGAGAATTGCCGACATTTGATCCGATAACCGCCGTCCGGATGTTTCAAGAGCATACTGCCTTAACACTTCACTTTCAGCTTTAAAGACGATTTGCTCCTGTTTATCTAATTGTATATATAATAAATCCTTAAAAATAAGAAGTAAAAGATCTAACCCACGATTAATCTGTTCTTTCTCTTTAAAATGTGAAAACCAATCACCTTGAAGTGTTACCATTGCTTCTAAAGGATTTTTTTTCAACACCTCATATAATTTTAACACTATTTTTTGAGCTTGTGCAAACCAATCATCGACATTTAATTCATATGCTTCATCAAGACTATTCGTCAACTGTGCTAATAATGGCGCCTTCATTGGATTTACGCCATTTTCAGTCAATTGATTAATCATTGATTGTGGAGATAATGGTTTAAATGATAAAATTTGGCACCTTGAAAGAATCGTTGGCAACAGTTGCTGAAGCTGCTCAGTTAGCAAAAAAGCTGTCGTTTGTGAGTTTGGTTCTTCCAGAAACTTTAGCAAACTATTTGCTGCACTCACACTCATTTTGTCAGCATCGCTTATCATATAAACCTTTCTAGACGATTCTACCCCTTTTTTGGAGAACTCCTCCTGGAGGGCTTGGATTTGCTGTTTTTTTATCGATAATCCATCAGGCTCAACCTTATGGACATCGGGATGATTACCGCTGTTAATTCGCCGGCAATTATGACATGTCTCACAAGGTTTATAGCCTTCTAGTAAGGAATCGCAAAATAAAGCTTTAGTGATTAATAAAGCGATTTCTTTTTTCCCAGTCCCTCTGATTCCCTCAAGTAAATAGGCATGGGCCACACGATTCTTCAACAAACTGTTCTTTAACATTTTTAGCACGGCAGGCTGCAGCTCTTCTAATTGATCCCATGTTTTTACCAAGCTTATCACTCTCTTACCAGTAGTATCGTTTTAAAAATGCATATATTGCTCAATTGGCAGAACGAAAACAGTAGCACCGCCAACCTCAACTTCAACAGGATACGGTATAAAGGAGTCTGCATTTCCACCCATTGGAGAAACAGGTGCCACTAATTGATCACGTGATTTGCAGTTATCTTTAATGATTTGCAATGCACGGTCTACTCGTATATCCTCTGTTCCAATCATAAAGGTGGTATTGCCAGATTTCAAAAAGCCACCTGTCGTTGCCAGTTTAGTCGCTCTAAAATTATTGTCAACCAGCGCTTTTGATAACCGGTTGCTATCCTGATCCTGAACAACAGCAATGATAAGTTTCATCCTAACCAACCCCTTCATCCACATTTCATTATCTTTCCTATATTATAACAGGTATTTGTCCTTCTCACATTGATATTCGACAGTGAGTTATTTTGAAAGTTGTCTGAAATTACTTTCTCACAAAACTGGGGAAATGTAACATAACCTTAAAAGACAACGATTACATAAAAAAAGGTATAATAATATTATAGGATATTATTATTGGTAAGAAAGGCGAGCAATCAATGCTTACTCTACTTAAAAAATGGAATACTTTACGGAATCAAATTTTATTTATCTTCTTATTAGTTATGATCATTGTTCTATTGATTGTCAGTCTGCTTACGTTGAGACATGTTTCCTCTTTATTAAAAAATAATGCTGAAAAACAAATCCAACAAGTGGCCATTGAAGCAAATGGACGAATAGAATCACTTTACGAACAAATTAACATGTCCTCAAAGCTTGTGATAACAGACGAAGAGGTCCAACGGATTTTAACCAATGTCCAGCACAGAAAAGAAGTATCTTTTAGTGACCGTCAACGTTTAATGGGACATATCAACAGAATTTTGGGGAATACAGATGGAATCTTTTCCTTTCAGCTCTTTGCTGGTAAACAACAGCGTGTTCTACCCCTTGATGAAGACTCTTTATTGAACCGAATCGATAAAAAGTGGATTAATGAGGCGAATACAGCAAAAGGAAGAATGGTTTGGATTGGTGAGGATCCAGCTGATAAAAACTACTTTCTCGCCATTCGCAGTGTAAATTTAATAGAAAAGCAATTTAGGAATGGAGGTTATCTTTTAATTAGTATTAACCGCAATCATATTAAATTTGCAAACGAAACCAACGAAAACAATCAATACACCATACTTTTAGATCAAGACCAAAAGCCAATTATCAACAATTATAATGGAGATATAAAGAGTATTATCGAAAGCAATGAAAATATTGTTCAATTAAAACAGCGAGAGTATATAGTGACAAAGCAATCATCCAAGCTCACAGGTTGGACCGTGCTTATTTTAACCCCTGTAAGTGAACTAACAGAGGGAATGTCAGGGATTCGGACAGGGTTTATTTTATCTGGAATATTTGGTGTATTCATTTTTACAATCTGCTCCTTTTTCCTTTCCACAGTCATTACAAGGCCAATAGTAAGATTAACAAAAACTATGCAGCGTGCGGGAGAAGGTTCATTAACACTGAATCCTAGTGTTTCTTCTGTAAATGAAATTAATGAATTAAACAGTACCTATAATCAACTTGTTAAAGAAACGAATCATTTAATCCAGATGGTTTATCAAAAGGAGATTTTACGAAGCCGCAGCGAATTGAAAGCTCTTCAAGCACAAATTAACCCTCATTTTCTCTTTAATACATTGGATGCGCTTCATTGGTCACTTGAAGAAAAAGATGAAGAAGAATTGTCTGAACTTGTCTTAGCCATGTCCAATTTATTTCGTTATACCATTACAAAAGAAACAGATGATGATTGGGTGTTTTTGAAAGACGAAATCAAGCATATAGGTGACTATATGGAAATTATGAAAATGCGTTTTGGAGACAGATTACAATGGCAGGTAATACTTCCCGTAGAATATGAGCTTGTAAGAATACCAAAACTGATTATCCAGCCCTTGATAGAAAATGCAATTTTGCATGGCGCAGGAAACAAGCTCGGAAATTGCCTCGTTTCAATAACGGTTGTACCGATAAAGCGGGAAGCCACAGAATGGATTTGCATCTCTGTTCAAGATGATGGTCTTGGTATGGATAAAGAGCGGCTTGAGTGGATTACTCAATCAATGAAAACTGGTGGTACCTCTTCAGTGAAAGGAAAAGGAATGGCCATTTCCAACGTCTACAAACGCTTAAAATTATATTACAAAGGAATCACACATTCAGACCTTTTGATTGAGAGTAAGTTAAACATGGGCACAAGGATTTCATTCGAGCTGCCAATTGATGGAGGAGAGTAAATGCTTACTAAAAATATCGTAATCGTTGACGATGAACCTAGAACAAGGCAAGGCTTGCAGAGAACGCTAGAGAGTTGGAATAATGGTGACTTTACCATCCTCACTGCGGATAGCGGCGAGGAAGTCCTGGGGATTATGGAAGAAAAGAAGATTCATATTTTGCTTTCTGATATCCGCATGCCTGAGATGACTGGATTACAACTATTAAAAACCATAAAAGAAAAGGGGTCCTCTCCTGTGGTCATAGTTATTTCAGCTTACTCCGAATTTGAGTATGCTCAGGAAGCTTTAAGACTAGGTGTAGTAAACTATCTTTTAAAGCCTATCGGTAAAAAGAAGCTGATTGAAGCTGTTGAGGAAGCAGTTAAGGTTATGGAAAAGCAAGTAAGAGCCGGGATGATTGAAAAAGTAGTGGATGAAAAAATAGTCGAAACCAACAACAAAATGGATTCGTCGAAAGATCCTATTCGCAAAGCCATAGCCTATATTGATCAACATCTAAAGGATGAATTGACTCTTAAGGACGTAGCTGCTCATGTTCATTTAAATCCGAGTTATTTCAGCGTGTTGTTTAAGGACCAAGCCAATCTAAATTTTAGTGAGTATGTAACAAGACGAAGGATTCAGCGTGGAAAAGAATTGGTTATTTTAACCAACCTGCCTATCAATGAAATCGCTGAAGAAGTCGGCTATAAAACTTCTAAATACTTTATTAAAATCTTCAAGGAACATGAAGGTATAACTCCAAGTGCCTATCGAAAAGTAAACAATGAGAGCGTTTTCTAAAGATGATGGTACTTTTCCTAATCTTAGTCCCCTTTTTTGATTATTTCTTAGGTGTTAGACTTTAATTGTAAGACATATCTGAAAACACATTAAGGGGGTTTTATTTCAATGAGAAAGAAAGCGTTTTCCACTTTGATATCTTTTGCATTAACGGGCGGGCTTGTTTTAGGAGGCTGTTCATCATCATCAAGTACATCTGAAGATTCGGGTAAGTCAAGCAGTGACAAAACAGTTGTAAAAATGATGCATTTATGGCCAGAAGGCAGTTCAAATGCCCAGTATACAATTGTTGATAACATTATCAAAGCTTATGAAGAAGAGAATCCAGATGTCGATATTCAAACGGAGATTTTAGGAAATGAACAGTACAAAGAGAAAGTCAAGGTTTTATCTGCTTCAAATGAACTTCCAGATGTCGGGATTACTTGGGCAGCTGGTTATATGAAACCTTTCGTTGAAGGAAATATGTTTGCACCTTTAGATGATATTGCTCAAAAGGATAAGTTTGTTGCTGGTACACTTGATGCTTTCTCTGTTGATGAAAAACCATACGCCTTACCTCTTGAATTAAACATTACCCCAGTGTATTACAATAAAGAAATTTTCAAAAAGCATAACTTAGAAGCTCCAAAAACATATGAAGAGTTCTTAAACGTTGTGGAAACACTTGTTGATAAAGGTGTTACTCCAATCACTTTAGGAAACAAAGACCGCTGGACAGGCTCTATGTGGTATATGTACCTTGCAGACCGTATTGGAGGGCCTGAAAGCTTAAATAACGCAATCAATCGTACTGGAAGTTTTGAAGATCCAGCTTTAGTTAAAGCAGCTGAAGAAATTTCAAAACTTGTTGATATGGGTGCATTTGTTAAGGGCTTTAACGGACTATCAAACGATGAAGCAAAGGGTTACTTTATGAATGAGCAAGCAGCCATGTACTTAATGGCAACTTGGGAATTACCAAACTATACTACCAGCCCTGATGTTGCTAAGGAATTTAAAGAAAAAGTTGGTTACTTCAAGTTCCCAACATATGAAGGTGGAAAGGGCGATATTGATAGCTATGTAGGCGGCCCTGGTGTTGGTTTATTCGTATCTGAACAATCAAAGGTAAAAGACGAAGCGAAGGCATTTGTTTCTTACTTAGTAGAAGAATGGGGCAAGCGTTCCGTTGTTGACGCTGGTGTTATTCCAGCAACTAAGGTTGATACATCCAATGGCGATCTTGACCAAATGTACATTGACATTCTTAATGATTTAGGGAAAGCTACTAATCTAACACTCTATGCAGATGTTCAAATGTCTGCTGGCGTGGCTGATGTTCACTTAAATCAAATTCAGGCATTATTTGGCGGACAATCATCACCTAAAGAGTTCACAAAAACACAAGAAGAGGCTCTTGCTTCTGAGAAATAATTTCTTTGCAAGAGGGCATATTGCTAAAAAATATGTCCTCTTCTTTATAGAAAGGAAGGGGACTAACCAACATGAAAAATGTTATGTCAAATAAATTTGTGATCGCCCTTTATACGCTCCCTGCTTTATTTCTCATTCTTGTCCTTATCTATATTCCAATTGGATTATCAGGTTATTATGGTTTAATGGATTGGGACGGAATTGGTGAGATGAAATTTATTGGGTTAGAAAATTATATCACTTTGATTCAGGATAAAGTTTTCTGGACAAGTGCGTGGCATTCTTTCCAATTAGCCATTTTTTCTACGGCTAGCTTACTGTTATACTTAGGAATTTCACTTGTTTTAGCTAGTAAAATTAAGGGTTCGGATTTATTACGTAAGATATATTTAATTCCAATGTTATTATCATCTGTAGCCATTGCCCAGCTTTGGATGAAGATTTTTGACCCAACGAATGGAATGGCCAACAAATTACTTGAAATGTTTGGCGTGGAAAATACACCGATTTGGTTAGCAGATCCAAAGATTGCTCTTTTCGCAATTTTCATCCCAGTTATTTGGCAGTTTGCAGGATTTTATATTCTTATATATTACGCGGCCTTAAAAAATGTGCCAGATGAAGTTATCGAGGCTGCAAAAATTGATGGTGCTAACCCGATGCAAATAGCTTTTAAAATTAAATTACCGCTCATTTCTGGAGTATTTAAAGTAACGATTATGCTTGCAGTAGTTGGTTCATTAAAGTATTTTGACTTAATTTATGTCATGACTGGCGGAGGGCCAAACGGGGCAAGTGAAGTGATGGCCTCATATATGTACAAGGAAGCATTTAAATTGAATAACTTCGGTTATGGCAGTGCCATCGGATTTGGACTATTAGTCATCTGTCTGATCATGACTTGGCTAACTTCGAAACTAACGAAATCTAATGATGATGTTCAATTTTAAGGGGGAGTGAAACAAGATGAGTGAGGTTAGTACACAACAAACAACACCGAACCTTTCCGTACCCAAAACTACGAAGAAATCATACTTGAACAAAATCGGATTTGGATTTCTTTATCTAATATTAGGGTTGTTTGCTATTATTCAGATTTACCCATTAGTCTGGCTGGTTTTCTTTTCACTGAAAACCAATCAAGAAGTGTTTGGAATGTCTCCTTTCGCTTTACCGCAAGACCCGCAATGGGAAAACTACACAAAAGCTTGGACTTCTGGAAATATTGGGCTTTACTTTTTCAACAGCGTTTGGATTACGGTATTATCGGTCGTCCTTACAATTATTCTTGCTAGTTTCGTAACGTTTGCTGTTACACGGATGCACTGGAAATTAAGTGGTCTCGTTCTCGGATTATTTTTAGTAGCTTATATGATTCCCTTGCATTCAACATTAATTCCTTTGTTTAACATGTATAACAATTTGAATTTAATTGATAATCCAACATCGATTGTCTTGTCTTATACAGCCTTTAACTTACCGTTAACGATTATGATTTTATTAGGTTTTTATAAAACTTTCCCACGTGAAATTGAAGAAGCAGCGGTAATGGATGGATGCTCGGTGCACCGAATCTTCTTCCAAATTACCCTGCCGATGACCGTGCCCGTACTATCAACCACTGCGATTATTAACATGATTTATAACTGGAATGAATTCGTCTTTGTAAACACATTCATCAGTTCAGATAATTGGAAAACACTAACTGTTGGAATCAACAACTTCGTAGGACAATACTTAACAGATTGGGGTGCCATTGGGGCCACTCTTGTTATCAGTATTGTGCCAATTCTACTTACCTTCTTATTCTTAAGTAATAAGATTGTTGAGGGTATGGCAGCCGGTTCAGTCAAAGGTTGATGGTTGGAGGGATTAGAGTGAATGGAACTAAAGCAGCAAATCAAATCCATTCTGCCACTGATTGGATTGCCAAATTTGCTTATATAAATTTATTATGGATTGGATTTACGTTGGTCGGTCTGGTCGTTCTTGGACTTTTCCCTGCTACGATTTCGATGTTCACAGTCATTCGTAAATGGATTATGGGGGAAGAAGATATTCCAATTTTTCAAACCTTTTGGGCAACCTATAAATCTGAGTTTCTTCGCAGTAATGGACTAGGCTTACTTATTGCAATTGTAAGCGGACTAATTGTTCTTGATTTAGTTTTTATGAAGAATTTGGGAAACGGTTTTACGAATGCAATCCAAATCCCTCTTTACATGTTTATGTTTGCAGTAGTCATGACAATGTTTTACCTGCTCCCGATTTATGTTCATTATGAGTTAAAACTGATACAGATGATTAAAAATTCATTTTTTATGATGCTCATTAACCCTCTTGAAAATCTCGTAATGATCGCTGGTATCGCTGCCATGTTTTTTTTGGTGAAATTTATCCCAGGTTTAGGCTTTTTCTTCGGCGGCAGTCTTTCAGCGGCAATAATAATGGCATCAGGCTATCTTGCTTTTAATAAAGTAGACAAAAAGAAACAGATGAACTAACTATTAAAATTGTTCAACGAAAAAGACAGATAGGAGGTGTTTCTTGTAAGAAGAAACCCTCCATCTGTCTTTTGCATTTTTAAAACTTAAGCTTCGTTTATATTGTTTTGCTCCCTTAATAAGGGCCTCTAATAAAATCCTTTACCTCCTCCTGATAGAAACATTGTATCTCTTGCTTTTCTTCTGCTGAAAACGACTTTGTATCCAAGGCAGAGAGATTGTCCTTTACTTGTTTAACATTTTTAAATCCTGGAATGATACATGTAATTTCTTTTTGGTCTAGAATCCATCGCAGTGCCGCACTAGCCATTGATTTTCGGCCTTCTGCAATCCACTTTAACCCATCAGCCAACTCTACACCTTTATGGAACCCAAGACTTGCGAAGGTTTCCCCAACATTAAAGGCCTCTCCATTTTCATTAAATCGGCGATGATCGTTGGCTTCGAAAACATGGTCAGAGGTAAATTTACCAGTTAGCAGTCCACTGGCAAGCGGTAATCGAACCAGAAGGCCAACCCCTTTTTGATAAGCTTCGGGTATTAATGTTTCTAATGGCTTTTGGCGGAACATATTAAATATGATTTGCAGGCTCTTAACATTTGGATGCTCCAAACAAATAAGCCCCTCTTCAACAGTTTCCACACTGACACCGTAGTGACGAATTTTCCCTTCTTTCTTTAGGCGATCTAGTGCATCAAATACATTTCCATCTTTCAGAATCTCCGTTGCAGGGCAATGAATTTGATACAAATCAATTGCTTCTCTGTTTAGACGGCGAAGGCTGTCTTCACAATAAGAGCTTACTTTTTCATAGCTGTAATTTTTCGGATCATAAATATCACCCTGACGGCAGAACTTGGTTGCAACATGTATCTGATCTTCCCTGCCCTTTGTGGCCTTGGCCAATAACTCTTCACTATGACCATCTCCATATACATCAGCCGTATCGAAAAAGTTAACACCCTGACCAATCGCGTATTCCAAGGATTTTAGGGCTTCTGTGTCACTTGTCATGCCCCATGATCCGCCGATTGCCCATGTGCCAAAACTAACCTCACTAATCATGATTCCTGTATTGCCTAGTTCACGATAATTCATATTAACAGCTCCTAAATACCAGAATAAACGACACCCCCAACCCCACATCCGTTTCATATTTAGAATCCGTCCGTTTCCAGGGGTCTTTAAGGCTATTTTCTAAACTCTCTTAATTGATCATTCAATTCCTTTGTTTGAGTATACACTTGTTGGTAAACGGTAAAAAGTTTCTTATAAGCTTCCACATTTTCCTGATTAGGATAAAAGGTTTTGGACATTTGGATAAATACATTTGCACATTCTTTAAGTGACGAATACCACCCACAGCCGTACGCTGCTAACATTGCCGCACCCAATCCAGGACCTTGCTCACTTGTAAGCTTTTCAATTTTTGCATTAAAAATATCCGCTTGCATCTGCAGCCATGTGTCGTTTTTCGCTCCGCCACCAATTGAGATAATCGAATCAATCTTCTTACCGGTGCTTCTAAAAATATCAATTGATTCGTTTAAAGAGAACGTAATCCCTTCAAGAACCGCACGGGCAAAGTGCTTCCGCTCATGAGATGCATCAACACCAATAAAGCTGCCGCGGATATTAGAATCTGCGTACGGCGTTCTTTCGCCGACAATATATGGCGTAAATAATAAGCCGTTGCTGCCTGCAGGTACTTCTTCTACCCCTGCTAAAAACTGATCAAATGCTTCTCCCTTGGCAAATGTATCTTTAAACCAGCTTAAGCTATAGCCAGCTGCAAGGGTCACACCCATTGTATAGTAAGTATTTTCCTCGCTATGGTTAAAGTAGTGTACCTTTCCTTCAAAATCAAGATCATTTCTTCCTTCATAAGAAAGGACGACACCAGAAGTACCGATACTAGCTAGCGTTTTTCCTTCTGCTAAAATCCCGGAACCAATCGCACCGCACGCATTGTCCGCACCGCCCGCGAATACCTTAGTAGCTTCTGATAATCCCGTTGCTTGGGCAAACTCAGCCGTAACCGTCCCAACAAACGCATGAGATTCTACTAATGGTGGACAGAAATCAGCTGAAAGACCGAATGCCTCTAACACTTCGCCGCTCCATTCACGTTCTGCAACGTTTAACAATAACGTTCCCGCGGCATCAGAGTACTCCATGTGGATATTTCCTGTAAGGCGATAACGAAGATAGTCTTTCGGAAGCACAAACACGCTTGCACGTTCAAAAGTCGAAGGTTCGTTTTCTTTCACCCAAAGAATTTTTGGCAGAGTAAAGCCTTCTAATGCTGGGTTTTTTGTTACAGCTAATAAACGCTCTTTGCCGACAACGTCGTAGATTTCCTGACATTGCTTTGTCGTTCTTGTGTCATTCCACAAAATTGCATTTCTTAATACTTCGTTGTTTTCATCTAGTAAAACTAGGCCGTGCATTTGGCCGGAGAAGCTGATGCCCTCAATATCATTTACGTCTCCATTGAACTGCTGGATGAGTTCAGCTAAACCTGCTGTTGTTTTTTCCACCCATTCTTCTGGATTTTGCTCACTGTAACCTGATTTTTCAATAATAAGAGGATATGCCTTGGATACTTCCTGGCAAACCTCACCATTCTGATTTACGAGTAAAATCTTTACGGCGCTCGTTCCGAGGTCAACACCAATTACGTATTTCATTCTGTATCATCCTTTTCTAAAAAAAGTGCTGGAGTAATAGGCCGCCAGCACTTTTTTATGATTAATAGATTAAACTGTTACACTTGAAAGTGTTTCTAGTAGATATTGGTTGATTAACGCTTTTAGGCGCTCTGTTCTGCCTGATGTATTTTTGATTTCTGTTAATCCAAGAGCATATGCTTCAAGCTCACGGAAGGTAGTTTTTCCTTCTACGATGTCTAAGCCAATACCATTTGTATAGCTGCTGTAGCGCTCTTCTATGAAGCTATCAAGCACTTTATCTTCGATTAATTTGTTAGCAACTTTTAAGCCGATTGCAAATGCATCCATACCAGCAATGTGTGCATGGAATAGATCTTCTGGTTCAAATGAGCCACGACGAACTTTAGCGTCGAAGTTCAAACCGCCTTTCCCTAAGCCTCCGTTTTTCAAGATTTCGTACATTGCTAATGTATTAGAATACAAGTCCGTTGGGAATTCATCTGTATCCCATCCAAGCAATGTATCACCTTGGTTAGCATCAACTGAACCAAGCATACCGTTAATACGAGCTGTTCTTAACTCATGTTCGAATGTGTGGCCGGCTAAAGTAGCATGGTTTGCTTCAATATTGAACTTGAAGTAATCTGTTAGATCATATTTTTGTAAGAATGCCAGACCAGTAGCCACATCGAAATCATATTGGTGCTTTGTTGGCTCTTTTGGTTTTGGCTCGATTAGGAATGGAACATTCAAGCCGATTTCCTTCGCATAATCTACTGCCATATGGAAGAAGCGTGCTAAGTTATCTTGTTCAAGCTTCATATCGGTATTCAGAAGTGTCTCGTAACCTTCACGACCGCCCCAGAATACATAGTTTTCTGCGCCAAGCTCTTTCGCCACTTCTAAAGCTTTTTTCACTTTCGCTGCAGAGTAAGCAAACACATCTGCATTTGGAGAAGTTGCAGCACCGTGAACATAGCGTGGGTTAGAGAACATATTCGCTGTATTCCAAAGCAACTTAGTCTTGCTCGTTTTCATGTATTCTTTGATCATACCAATGATAACATCTTGGTTTTCGTTAGTTTCTTTTAATGTCCTTCCTTCAGGAGCAATGTCAACGTCATGGAATGCGAAGAAAGGAACATTTAATTTTTCAAAAAGTTCAAATGCTGCTTCTACACGTGCTTTTGCTAGATCTAAACCTTGATAGGCATTCCACGGACGGATAGCAGTACCTACACCAAACGGATCTGTACCGTCAGCATTAAATGTGTGCCAGTAAGCGACGGAGAAACGAAGGATTTCTTCCATTGTTTTTCCATTAATTTTTTCCTCGGGATTATAATACTTAAATGAAAATGGATTTTTTGATGAAGCACCCTCAAATTGAATTTTATTTACGTTTTCGAAATAAGCCATGTGGTTATTCCTCCTAGTAGATTAATGGTTTCAGTTTAACAATGTAAATGCTTACAAAAGATTATTAATCTCTTAAACTAAAACTTTTGCTTGATTAGATTATAGCACCGTAAACTTTGTTTGTCTATTCAATAAACTAAGATGTTTAAAATTTTTTAACACCTACTGCCCGCCTGCTTTCTACTGATTTGTAACATGCATCAATAACACGCATATTTTTAAGAGTATTTTCAGCTGAATAAGCTGGTTGAGATTCTTCTCTAATCGCTTGTGAAAAATGGTCAATTTGTAGTTTATATTGATCGCCGTCAACACTTTCAGACCGGTTCCCAGTTCTGATTGAATGAGAATCACTCCCTCATTACCGATGACATCAGGACGATAGGCCCCCGGTACAGTAATCCTTCCCCTTGATCCGATAATTTCATATTCCTGTCTAAAACACATATCAAAACTGCAATCAAAAACACAGTTTAATCCATTTTCCATCTTCAAATAGACAATCGAAGATAGATCGATTCCAGACTCCAAATCTAGTTCAGCAAATGCCTCAACCTGGACTAGTTCAGACCCAGTAATGTTACGAATAGCATGGATACAGTAACAGCCTATATCGTATATACTGCCTCCTCCCATTTCCTTGTTCATCCTGATGTTCTCTTGCTATCTTCTAAGAAAAAAGAAATACATGCCCGCATGAATTTAATTTCGCCTATTTCACCTGATGCGATGATTTCTTTTACCCGCTTATGTTGTGGATGAAATTGATACATAAAGGCTTCCATAAATTTCACATTATTTTCAACACAAACAGCAATAATTTCCTCTGTTTCTTCAACCGTTAAGGCAGCCGGTTTTTCGACAAGGATATGTTTTCCATATTTGGCTGCTTCAATCACCCAATGCTTATGTAAATGATTCGGAAGAGGGATATAAACAGCATCAATTTCTTTGTTTTTAAGAAGCTCCTCATAGGATTCATAATAATAAGGGATGGTAAAACTTTCTGCAACATCCCTTGCTTTCTCTCCCCTGCTGGCAATTCCAATTAGTTCTGCATTATCAGAACGTAAAATTGCAGGAATCACCTGTGTTTGGGCAATTCCTGCCGTACTCATAACTCCCCAACGGACCTTTTCCATTTAAATCGTTCCTTCCTTGATGAAATTTTACAATTAGGTTTGTATATTCAATGAACAAAGATTGTGGTAAAATAATACTACTGTCAAAAATAAGGAGCCTTATTAATGGAAACCATGTCATGGAACCAACAAATTGTAAAAAAAAATAATAAAGCACTCGTATTACAATTAATTATGGAAAAAGAACCAATCTCAAGGGCAGACATCGCTCAAGTATCTGGTCTACACAAAGCAACTGTTTCTTCTTTAGTAAATGAATTATTAGAAGAAGCACTTATTTTTGAATCTGGGCCAGGAGAATCAAGCGGCGGCCGACGCCCTGTAATCCTTCATTTCAATAAAGTTGCAGGATATGCAGTTGGCATTGATATCGGGGTAAACTATGTTTTATGTGTTTTGACAGATTTAAATGGCAATATTCTAATTGAAAAAAATCAATCTGTAAAACGAACCCCTTATCCTTCAATCATGACCATCATTCAGAGTATGATTCAGTCGATTATCGATGAAATGCCCGCTAGCAGGTATGGAATAGTCGGTATAGGAGTAGGTGTACCAGGAATTGTTAACAAACAGGGCTCTATCCTTCTTGCGCCAAACTTAGGATGGACCAATATTCAGTTAAAAAAGGACCTTGAGGAATTATTCCATGTACCTATCATCATTGAAAACGAAGCAAATGCTGGGGCTTTTGGTGAACAACAATTCGGTGCAGGTCAAGACTTCCAAAACATCGTTTATATCAGTGCTGGAATTGGTATCGGTGTCGGGATTATTTTAAACAAAGAATTGTATCAAGGCAAAAATGGATTTTCTGGTGAAATGGGACATATGATTATCGATCTCAATGGAAAGCCCTGTAGCTGTGGGAGCAGAGGATGTTGGGAAGCATATGCTTCTGAAAACGCACTGTTGGAGTTGGCTAACAGTGATTCGCTTGAGTCATTAATAGAATTAGCGGAAAACGGTGATGAAACCGCTCAGAAGCTTTTCGGAGAAATTGGAACTTACTTAGGGTATGGAATAAATAACATTATTAATACCTTTAACCCTGACCAGGTAATCCTGGGTAACCGATTAGCATTAGCAAGACAATGGATTGAGCAGCCCATTCGAACAACGATTGAAAACCATACACTCACGCACCACCAAAAAGAAATGCACTTAAATTTTCCAAAACTCGGAAAATATTCAACATCATTAGGTGTATCTGCTTTCGTTGTGGAGAAATTTATCAAAGAAGAAGTAAAATCTTAATCAATGTAATACACCCCTGCTCTTATTAAAGGAAGCAGGGGTGTTTATTTTCCATTATTAGAGTCATTAAAAAATGTTAGTTGTTTGGATATACAAAGTAATCAACTTCAGTTATAATGAAATTGAAAGTATCTAAACTGGCTATTGGAGAGATATGATAATGAAAAACTCAAAACCTAATGAACCTTTAGTTACGCACATTTATACTGCAGATCCTTCCGCACATGTCTTTGAAGGAAAGCTTTATATCTATCCTTCACATGACCTTGATCATGATGAACCTTCTAATGATAATGGTGACCAATATAAGATGGAAGATTACCATGTCCTATCCATGGATAATGTTAACTCCCCTGTTGTTGACCACGGGGAAGCGCTTCACGTAAAAAATGTTCCATGGGCATCTAAACAAATGTGGGCACCTGATGCAGCTTACAAAAACAACACGTATTATTTATTCTTCCCAGCAAGAGATAAAGATGGCATATTTAGAATTGGTGTCGCAACAAGCCCTAATCCTGCAGGCCCTTTTACACCAGAAGAAAATTACATACCTGGCAGCTTCAGCATCGACCCAGCTGTATTAGTGGATGAAGATTCAAAAGCCTATATTTATTTTGGCGGTCTTTGGGGTGGACAGTTAGAAAAATGGCAGACTGGAGCATTTATTTCAGATGCTGAAGGCCCAGCTCCGACAGAACCTGCAATAGGTCCGAGAGTAGCTGAATTAAGCGAAGATATGCTGACATTTAAAAGTGAACCGAAGGAAATCTCCATTATTGATGAAGATGGCAATCCGATTCTTGCAAGTGACGAAGATAGAAGATATTTTGAAGGACCATGGGTTCATAAATACAAAGGCCTTTACTATTTGTCTTATTCTACGGGTACAACCCATAAAATTGTTTATGCGGTAAGTGAAAACCCACAGGGTCCATTTGTGTTCATAGGAACCATTCTTACCCCTGTTATTGGCTGGACCACACATCATTCGATTGTAGAGTTTAACGATAAGTGGTACCTATTCTATCACGATTGCTCGTTATCAGATGGAGTGAACCATAAGCGCTCTGTGAAATTCACTGAACTTAATTATAACGAAGATGGAACGATTCAAACGATTTACCCTTACGGAGATAAATAAACAGATTAAAGGCTGGCTTCATTATTGAAGCCAGCCTTTTTCATGTATACTAAGAACCTTGTTATTTCAGCCTACTTATTAATACTTCATTGATATCAGCCATAACTTTACCAATGTCTTGATTTGCATCTATTCTAACCATTCTTTCTGGGAACATCTTCAATACTTCTTCATACCCTTCCCGGACTTTAACATGGAAGTTTATTTCCTCTAAATCTAATCTGTTTATTTCTCTCCCTTTATTTTTTGCAATTCGATTTAAGCCTATTTGAGGATCCAAATCTAAGTACAAAGTTAAATCAGGCATTAAGCCTTCAATTGCAAATTTATTTACCGAATAGACCTCATTGATACCTAACCCTCTTGCAAATCCCTGATAGGCTAGGCTGCTATCAATAAATCGATCACATAATACAATATTGCCTTCATTAAGAGATGGGATTACCTTTTCTACTAAATGTTGTCTTCTTGCAGCAGCGTAAAGCAGAGCTTCTGTTCTACCATCCATTTTAATATTTTTTTTATCTAAAATAACTGAACGAATTTGTTCAGCTATATCAATTCCTCCAGGCTCTCTTGTGACAACTACCTTTTTTCCATTGCTTTCAATAGAATCTCGAATGAAATTTATTAAGGTTGATTTGCCAGATCCTTCGACTCCTTCGAGGGTAATGAAGTAACTCATATATATTGCTCCAATCATTTTTTCATTTTAACTGCATGTTTTAACTACGTTAATTAACTTTTTATCTAAAAAGGATCCTCCTTGAAATCTCGCTCCCATTTCTATTAGTTGGATTAGCTGATTGACCTTTTCCTCTAGAATTAACTCCCCCATTAATAATAAGGGAATACCAGGCGGATATGGTGTGATTGTCTCGGCACATACATGCCCTGCAGCTTCTGTAATAGATATTGCTTCCATCTGAACATTTGATAACTTCTCATAAGGAATGGCCAGCTCAGATATCTTGCCAGAGCTAATTAGAAAGTCCTCTTCTACTGGATGATTTGGTAACTTCGCCAATAAGTTTTTCATTCTCCTGCTCACTTCTACTAGTGGATAGTCTTGATTTTCCTTCAATAAAGGAAGAACTAATAGCACATTATAAGGATCTGCCATTTCTGTATATATAGCTATCTCTTCTAATTTTTCTTGGAGTTCAAATCCGCTTAACTTTGATCTTGACTGTATAGTTACCTTTAATGTGTCCCCTTGTGAGTCAGGATAATCCAATACCTTAATGCTTTGAATCCTAGACAGCTCTTTTTTAAAACCTGCTATTTCATTTTGTAAATATTCCATATCGCTTTGTTGGTAGGTTGCTAAATAATTTCTCGCTAGGTCAAGTGAGGCCATGATAACGTATGACGGACTGCTTGACTGTAACATTTGCAGGTACTCTTTGACTACGTCACTGTTAACGCGATGGCTGTTTATATGTAAATAGGACCCCATTGTCATGGCTGGAAGGGTTTTATGTGCTGATTGTACGACCATATCAGCTCCTAATTGAATAGCGGAAGCCGGGAATGGGTCTCCAATAATAAAATGAGGCCCATGTGCCTCATCTACTAATACAGGAATGTTATGAAGATGTGAAAGCTCTATAACACTTTTTAAATCATACACCATTCCATAGTAGTTCGGATAGGTTAGGACAATCGCTATTGCTTCTGGATAGAGGGAAATAGCTCTTTCAACTACTTCTTTGGAGACACCTGTTGCCGTCTTCCAGTCCTGATTATATTCTGGTTCTAAAAACACCGGGCGCGCCTTTGCTAGTTTTAGGGCATTTAGGACTGACTTATGACAATTTCTTTGTACCAGGATAACTTCATTTTTTTTACAAACTGACAAGACCATGGCTAGATTTCCCACGGTAGATCCATTGACTAAGAAAAAGCTTTCCTTGACCTGATAAAGTGCTGCTAAGAGCTCTTGTGCCTCTTTTATTGCACCTTCAGGGGAGTGCAAATCATCTAAACCAGATAATTCTGTAGCATCGATTTTTAATACTTCCTGAAATAAATTTTGTGAGTGCTGGTGAAGAATAGCCCCCGACTTATGTCCAGGAACATGAAATGAAATTGGATTATTGTTATTATGTTTATGTAGTGCTTCGTATAATGGAATTCGATTTTGTTTATTCATCGTCATACTCCTTATAAGTCTCATTCATTTTAACAAAAAACGACATCAGCTACCCCTTTTTAGGCAAAAAAATAAAGCCCGGATGGACTTTTTATGAAAAAATTTCAGGTGTTGTTATTTTTTTTAGTTGTTTTAGATAGTATTTATATTTTGGATCATGTGTTTCTGTTTGAATCAGGTCTTCTTCGCAGTCTGTACATATAAATGAAGTATATAGATGTATCCCTTTTTGTTTTTGATTTTCGCAAATTACGCACGTTTCCTGGTAATGATTATGCGCTAATGAACTCAACCACACCACCTCCATACACCTATTCTTCCCGATATTTCGGAATTGTATACAAAATTTAGAATTATCCTTATCAGGGCATCCCTCGATATATCTTATGTTGGTAATTGCATTTGGGTGTATGTCTAGTAGCGATTTCTTGTAAAACACTTCGTACTTTTTTATAGTTATTGATTAGGATGCTTGGCATTTAGGGTTGAGGGATGGGGATGATCTGGGCTGTAGCTTCTATTCGTTACTGTTTTCTCTATAAATGTCGCCGTACGGGCATGAATAACTCCTATACGTTACCGTTTTCTCGAAAAGTGTCGCCGCGCGGGCACGAATAACTCCTATACGTTACCGTTTTCTTTAGAAGTACCGCAGTGAGGGCACGAATCTTGATCCATCATTTTATTTACGACCTTTTGTCCTTTCGGACAACA
>NZ_NPDD01000198.1 GCF_002272245.1 Bacillus sp. 7884-1
ATTTTTTTCTTCCTAAAACCTCGTTCTGCCGAAAATTTCTATCTGCCACCTGAATGTATTGCCCCATTCAATTACAACGATCCTCCTTCAAGTAAACTGTCATTAATATTAGCCCAATCCCGCAAATTAATAAAACAGTCCCAAAGGTAGTAATGAAGAATATTGGGGATATTATTTTCACAAGGGAAAGCCCCACCATAATCATCCCAACAAGGAGATAGTGATTAATTGCGTGTAAACGATATGCATTCTGCTCTATATGCCACGCGTGATGGTAACCTTGTAAGAACCCTAAAATAACCTGAAATAAGAGAGCAATGTAAGGAAGAACTTCAAATGAACTATTTATATTGCCTACTAGTATATAAACACTACCCATCCCAATGTAAATATAAGGAATATACGTATTGGCATGCTTTTTACCAGCTCGGAATAGACGATATCCAAAGGCAGCACTAAAAGAAAAAGCAGCAAAAAACCAAGTAAATAAGGTAAATGTCAGTGAGGCTTCTTTTAACCAAAGGATATAGTATGGAAAAATGACAACCTGGCCAACTGATACTACCAAAGGGACATAGCGTTCACTCAAACTCTTCATCCGAGGCTCCTTCTTAAAAATAATGGTCATAAAAGATATTTTGAAAAACATCGTTTGGATCTCTTTTTAATTTTTCTTCTTGAAACTTCTCCCACTTTGGATAAGCAATTCTAAATTGGTCTTTTGTTTGATAAGGATAATATGGGAGGTAATATACCCCTCTGTGCTTGAGTGTCAAATCCGTCCATCCCTGAATAATGGCTTTCGCATTATTAATCTCTTTTTCTTTTAAGCCATGTTGGATTAAAATGACGAGTCCAAACATATCTTCTTTGGCATAATTCAAACTTGTGTAGTTGTCCTTTGCAGCATAACGAACAGTAATGTTATGAATCTTAAAATCATCATTTTTATCATTAGCTGGGAGAAATCTTTTTAAATCACTCATATATTCTTCAAACTGCTCCACTGGAATGAAGAACTCTTGCAGTACTTCTACCCGACCAGGTGTTGTAAATTCCATAAAAGCAGAATTCCCGCGCATGGCGTTATTTCGAGTAATTTCGTCTCCGTCGAGTGACTTAATCAGCAGCTTTTGATTTTCCCAGAAAAGATCTTCTAACCCCCCGCCTTGCCGGCCAAGATCCAGTGCCAGCTTACCAATTCGGGCACCGCGCTCTTTTTTAAGCGGCGTTTGATCATCCGTTTTTCCAGTATTGATGTAATCGATTACATACATTTCGTTCAAAAAAGAATTCGGAGCAACACTTACTCTTGCATAATGCATAGATGTATCATCATTTCTTAGCAGTTTTGCAAAATAGGCTTCATACTCATGTGTTTTATGTTCTTCTGTATGGATTGTGTAAACGTCATTTTCCGTTAATTCTAAAGTGACATCTAAAATGACACCGAATAAGCCATAGCCGCCAAATACATACTTCATCCATTCCTCAGAGTCATTCTGAGTTATTGTTTTCATCTCTCCTGTGGGAGTCAAGATGGTCATTTCCCTGACTGTTCCAGCCATTGTGCCAGACCGTATATCCCGCCCATGAGCATTAACGGAAAGTGATCCTCCTATGGTGAAAATCGATTGTGATTGTGTGACTTTTAAAGCTAGCCCATAAGGTTGAATCGCTTCCTGAACATCTTCCCAAGTAGCTCCACTTTCTACTTTTATCGTTTTATGCTGTTTATCTATTTCGAGGACTTTATTGAACGTCTTCATATCCAATACTACACTATCCTTGTAATATGTATGTCCTCCTTGCGAATGCTGCAGTCCAGCTATGGAAATATGCTGGCCCTTTTCATTCGCTTCCTTCACAATTTTTTGTAATTCGGTCCGATTACCTACTTTTACTATTCTTTCGATCCGTTCAGGAAGCAGACCTGTATAATCTGTTGTCAAATTTCTCTGAGAGAGTCCATATTTTCTTTTTTCGATAGGGATACTTAAGGACACGAAGACAACAAAAATACATACTACAATTCCTAGAAACCATGGATTTTTATGTATTACCTGTTTATTGTTCTTTATTAGTGATGGCTTCAACAAATCAACCCCAATAGTGTAATATTACACTAAATATAACAGGGTATTTCCATTCTATGCAATACAAATTTTTTTAAAAAAATAGCCATGTTTCTCCCCTCCTTTATAGTAACCGTAGGCAATTTAGGTTCGTAAGAGAATTAAAAATAGCCCTCAATTCACCAAGAGGACTGAGGACTTCTAAGAATCTGATCTTTATGCCTTTAATACACCATATTGTGACGGCTTGTTTATTAAGGAGCACGAATATCCTCCCCCTCTTACACCGCTTGAGTATCACTTAAATAAAGCCTTAGTTAAGTTGTACTTAATTTAGCATAGACGATAAAAAACAAGGTTATTTCCCCTATGACTATAATATTTGGTACTGAAAAAATCAGATTAATAATAAAAAAGAATGCTAAGATCCCTAAAAATAATCCTAAATGATATATTTTCAATCTGTGGTGCTGATGTCTATATTGATGGAAAACAAAAGTAGTGGAGAAGAAATAGAGTAATACAGAGCCATAAACGAAATATTGGATAAATATATAGTGGACCTCATGTAATAACAATAGTCTAATGGATGCTGCGATCATGCTCAACGACATTAAAATAAACAAATGACCGTATATAATGGTCTGGCCTGCAGTTTGGATCGACTTGTCTACTTTCTTTTCTACATTATCAAAATACTGCCACCACATCGCTATGATTAGGATAAAGGAAATAACCGCAAATCCGATTGAATTCCAATCTCCTTGTGTAGGTTGAATGACCGCAAGGGTGCTGATAAGAGACTCACCAAATAGAATAATAGTGAATAGACCAAATCGCTCCAGTAAATGTGCCGTATTAGTGGGCACTTTTACTAAATACCTTCTGCCAAACACCGGGACCATAATATCAATAAAAATACCAAAATATAATAAAACATATCGGACCCAAGAATCAAAAAACAGTGAACATAATGAAATAATGATTCCTATCCAAAAATACCTTCCCAAATATTGTGCTGCCTCTTTACGAAAACCCGTTTCTAAGCGCCGGACAACAAGATATTGGATTGCCGTTATGGCTCTCAATCCAATATAACCAATTAAAAAAGAAAGATAATATGTATCAAAATCAACCGATAAGCTTGATGTCATGACTAGGACAAAGAACATTTGTAGGATCAAAAATAGCCGTTGATGAAACAAATCTTGTCCAAACCGGTTCACAAACATGGTTTGCCCTACCCAAGCCCACCAGATTGGAATAAAAATCAACCCAAACTTTATTAAATACTCTGCATGTATATATCCGTCTTCAACATGAAGTAAAACATGGGTAGCAACAGAAACAGACGCCACAAATAATAAATCATAAAAAAGCTCTAACCATGTAACTTTCTTTTCCTGCACTTTTGTATTCCTCCTTGTTCATTACTTGTTTCACTTAGTACTTTAGTTGATTACTATTATTTAACGCAAAGGTTTTTACTCAAAGATATTTAAAAAGTTCTTTCTATAATAGAACAACTTAGTTAAGTGTAGTCCATAATTAAATCTATAAATTATTTTTAGGACTACATTGATATGTATTGAGAAAGAACGAACCACAGAACACGTTGTAAATGTATGCTCCCAAATTTTAATATTTAGCCAGAATTTAGATTGGTGAAGAAAGCAGATAAAAAAGGCCTGGGTTCACCAAGTGAACGGAACTTCTTAGATAACAAAAATAAAACGGGTAGTAACTGTTACCACCCGTTTTAAGTCAAAACTATTTAACTACTTTTTCTTTCTTTTTGCTTTCATCGATTGGACCTGGAGAAATGCTTTGGTCATTGGCTGTCAAATCGATGTTATATTCCTTTGCAAACACCATATGGGTTTCTACAAGCACATCAGCAGTATTTTCATCCAAATTAAATACCCTTGCACCGCGTAATCGATTCCGTTCAGCACCTGAAAGACCATATGTACCAAAACCAGTATTTCCGGCATAACCAAGCAGGATGCCATAGTAGTTACCCATGTAGGTGTTTACGTGATCATGACCGCAGAAAACACCTTTCACATCTCCCCTCTCAAGCATAGCTGAGAACATGCCGCTGTTGACCGGGCCTGGGCATTCTTCTTCGTTTCTTTCTCCCACAATATTATGCTTTGTCACAGCATTAGCGTGGTTTTCGTCTGTTCTGCCATCTACACTGGCAAACCACATATATCGATGTTCCCATAGAGGAATATGAATAAACACGAGTGAAGGAACCTTATGTCCCCATTGTTGCTCTAATTTTTTGGATGTCTCATTATACCAGCTTACTTGGTTGAAACGGAGCCAGTCCCAGGTTGGATACCCGCTAAAGTCTTGACCAGCAATGGAGTTAGGAGCATACCTTCCGCTGTCAAGCAACCAAAGATTGAAAGCTGCATCCGTCCCTTTGGAATTTTTGATAAGCAAATTCATATTTCCTGTTCCAGTAATATCTTTTACACTGGGCTTGTTCAAATTGTATTTGTAAGACATGTAAATCTCAAGCATGTCCTCTTCATCAAGGCCACTTTTTGGAGTGGAGTCCTCATCATGGTTTCCGTATGTAATCGCCCACTTTATTCCTCTCTGCTCCATCGGCTGTGCCACATTATTAATCGCTTGTTTCATCTCAAGAGGAGTATCACAGCCACCCGTGATATTGTCGCCGTTAAGGACAACAAAATCCGGTTTTTCAGTATCTAGGACTTTTTCCATCAGTTCGATTGTACGACGGTCAATGTTTTCATCATCTTGTGTATCGTTAAACTGGACAATCTTGAATCTTCCGTCCGGTTTGAATTGAAGCTTGAAATCCTCATTTGCTGCGGCATGAGCTTTACCTGTGAACATATCAGCTGGAATGCCCGCTGATCCAAGTGTTAAGGCAAGTGTACTCAATCCACCGATTTTGATAAAGCGGCGTCTATCCAATCCCTTTTGCAAATCATAATTACTCATAATAAAATCTCCACATCCCTTTATAGAAATATAATAAAAAGTAAATCTATAAAAAGAGTAGCAGGGAAGTTTTAATTTTCTGTTTTCCCTTTGTAAATTATTGATAATGATTTGGTAAAGATTACTTATACAATGAATATTTTCTAATAATCTGTGTTTAAAAAAATGGAAAAGTTTTTAAATTAGGCAAAATAAAAAGCAATGGAGTTTTTCTTTTCCATTGCTTTCTTTGCTTATATTTGGTCTATTATTCTAGTTCAGGTGCTTTCCGATGTTGAGTTCCCTCTTGATAAGAATAGGCTAGTTTGATTAACGTAGATTCATCGAACTCTTTACCCAGCATTTCCATTCCCACTGGCAGACCATTCTCACTGAACCCTGCTGGCACCGAGATTGCCGGGAAGCCAGAAAACGGACTTAAGCGATTCGCATTTCCAGCACCTTGACCGCTACCTACTACCGCAGGTAAAGCATTAGAAGTTGGATACACGAGCGCATCTAATTCATATTCTGAATAGGTCGCCATTAAACTATCCTTTGCTAATTTTGGACGTTCTGTAATGATCCGTTGGTATTCTGGATCATTTTCAAGTGATTCTCTATTGTTTCTAGAAATTAATCCACTTCTTAGACTTGGATGATATAATCCACTGTCAATAATGTCAGTAAGTGTCTTATAGGGAGCATTTGGTCCGAGAGAAGCTAAATAATCATTTAATTGAAACTTAAATTCGTAACTACTTAAACTTGAAAAAGCTAAAACCTGACTAAGGTTAGGAATTGTAACTTCGTACACTTCAGCTCCGAGTGCTTCCATGTCAGCTATTGCTTGGTTCATGACTTTATTGACTTGTGGATCACTTCCAAACAGCTCTCGTACAACCCCAATTCTAGCATTTTTTAAACCATTTTTCTTCAGATAGTGTGTATACGTTTTTGGTACATTTCCAATGCTTGCTGCGGTAACGGGATCGTCTGGATCATAGCCAGCAATCGCATCAAGTACGATTGCTGCATCTTCAACCGTACGTGCAATCGGCCCGCCCACATCTTGTGTGAGGGCAAGTGGTATAATACCATCCCGGCTAGCGAGTCCCATAGTAGGTCGAATTCCAACTAAATTATTAAAAGAGGAAGGAATACGAATGGAACCACCGGTGTCTGTTCCTAAGCCAACAGTAACAAAGTTGGATGTAACCGCAGCTGCAGTACCGCCACTCGAACCACCTGGATATCGTGAAACATCATATGGATTATAGGTTTGTCCACCTAGGGAACTAATCGTTTCAAATCCAAAAGCAAATTCATGAAGGTTCGCTTTACCTAAAATAATCGCCCCTTCTTCTCTCAATCTCTTCGTTTGATATGCATCATCCAAAGGAATGGACCCTTTAAGAGATAGGGACCCTGCTGTAGTCGGCATGTCGTATGTATCATAGTTATCTTTTAATATAATGGGAATCCCATGCAAGGCGCCACGGACCTTTCCAGCCTTTCGTTCTCTATCAAGCTCTCTTGCCTTTTCCAGTACATCTTCGTCAATCGTAATAATCGAATGAATAGTATCATCGTATTCGTTAATTCGACCAAGGTAAAATTGGACCAATTGTTCAGAAGTTAACGTCCCCTTTTGCATCTCATGCTGCAGTTCAAAAATTGTTGCATCTTCAATCTTGACGGATAATACACTACTTGCAATAGGATTAGCTGTTTTGGCAGCTGTTATAGGGGCTGCCTCTACTGATGCACTAAATAAACTACCCGCTACTACTAAACTAGTTATAAAAGTTACTGACTTCTTATACCCTTTCCTCATTTTTTCCTCCCCTTTCATTAGATACTATGAATATACTAATATTCATTCTAGGAGTCTTAAAACGCGGAAGGTTTTCTAACATAAAATCAGGAGAAATACTTAAATATGATCTATGGTTTTGAAAATAGACTAAGTGAATCTTGCTTTTTTTAGGATGTAATCGACGACGTGATTACGATGGATTCCAACTAATAAACTCTGACGCATTCGAGGAGCATTTATAGTACGAAGTTGAATCACTTTCGATGTTTTTTTGGCGGTACGACGACTAAAAATATTTCCAATTCATTAAGAATAAAAGAACAAAAAATTGTCAACTTATTATTGGGAGATAAAAAAATGCTATGTTTCTCACAGGAATAACCGTTTTTCAAAATAAGGAGGACAGTGAATGAATCAATTGAGAAAGAGTTTATGTTCTGTACTTGTTTTTATTTTGTGTGCAATTCCTTTTTCATCTGTGTTAGCACAAACGACTGGTACCCTACCCGAGAATCCTAGTGTTACGGCACTAAAAAATGATGAACCTACTTCTAAGAGGATTAATCAATTAGAAGAAATCGCTATGTATTATTACTGGCATGGCGGAGATGTCAAGAAAGCAGAAGAAGAAATATTCCAAGGAATCACTCTTAAAGGGAAATACGACGTTGTAGAAAATGCATTTTTGCAAGCAACTCTGATAGATCCTCATAGCCTTGATTTGAAATTTTCGCTTGCATCTACACAAATCATTCAGAAAAAAATTCCTGAGGCTTTACAAACTTATAAGCAAATTTTAAATTTAGATCCGAGGAATTTTGAAGGAAATCTTTTATACGGGGTTTACTCAAAAGTAAATGGGGACGAAAAGGCATATGATGCTTCTTTTTCAAAATTAAAAAATATCGATTCTAAAAGAGCTAATGAGTATACTTCAAAAATAAGCAAGACAGAAAAAATCTTAAGAGAGAAATTCAACACAGAACCACCAGCAAACCTTCCATCCAAAGATCATGCCATTGTGATTCTTGGATACGCACTTTCAGAAGAAGGAACCATGCAGCCTACACTTGTAGAAAGACTAAAAGTAGGACTTGCTGCTGCAAAAAAATATCCAAATTCCAAAATCATCGTAACAGGTGGTGTCCCTAAAAAGGGCATAACGGAAGCAGATGCCATGAGCAAATGGTTGGTCGATAACGGAATTGCAAAAGAACGAATTATTATGGAAAAAATGTCAACAGACACGGTAGAAAATGGTCTTTTCACAACAGCCATTCTTGAAAAAGAAAACATAAAAGATGTCACTCTTGTTACAAGTGCCAGCCATATGAGAAGAGCATTAACCATATTTGAGGAAGCCAGTGATTTCTATGATAAAATGACCGGCAAAAAAAGCAAAAGAAACTTTACTAACATTGTCTATTTGGATTACCCATCATTGGAGGAAGCACATAAAGTGACCAAGGATGAGCTGCTCGTCATATACCGTGACCTTATCAGGACTTCAGGAATCTGGCAATACCCAGGGCTTCAAAGATAAGTTACATTGCAGCTAGACTGGGGAGCTTTCATCTTTGGTTTGAAAATATCTTCTTTTTTGCAGAAGCTCTATATTTTTTTTCAACAAACAAAATTGGCTGCCTTATTTATTGTTTGGCAGCCAATTTGATTTAGCTAGGTCATTTTCCACTCTATGAAAAAGCTATCAAGCTTGTGATATCTCCTCCATATGAAAGTTCATCTGAAAAATTTCTTTATCTTTGTTATATAGCAGGTGGTCTGTATTTAAATATTTAAAAAGTTTATATTTCCTCATCATTTCAACAAATTTCCGTTTTTCAATACGAGAAATCGTATTATAAAAAAGGATCAATAGCTCTGTATTTGTTAATTGTGCTCTGACTATTTTGGCATATTGATATTTATTTTCAAAACTCATATTTTGTCTATCTATGAAGTTTAGAAGGTGGAAAATATTTTGAATAAAATGACCTATAAACATCTCATACTCAATATACCACGCTTCATAACCTTTATTTATCGATTTATATCTGTGATTAATAGAATTTTGCGTTTCATTGTATTCCAAACTCTTTGATAGTTTAAGGTAAATTTTATGTAATACATTTCTTCCGTCTACTTTAGAGTCACCATTTATATCAAATGAAATGGAATTGACAATTTCGTGATGCAAAGAAACAAGATTAAAAAAAGTTTGTTCAAATCTTTGAATGTCAATCATTTGATTTTGTTTCACTAATAGATTGGTTTGAGTTTCATAGGATAGCTTCGTTTGTTTTAATTCATCTTTCTGTGTAAAGTACGTGGCTAAAATCATGAGAAACGACGCGAGACCTATAAAGGGTGCTGTTGACCCGCCTAACCAATCCCCTACAGCCCCTAATTCTAGGATATTACTATGATTTACGACATATAGTATGAAAAATGGATTAATTAGAGTTAGGACCATGAACAACAGTGAAACTCTGAAGAAAATACCACTTAAAATCATCCCTTCTGCATTTGCTAAAAAGCGTTTATGTAAAAAGTAATAAAGAATGACCAATATGAAGGTGAATACTAGAAACTTTTCCATAATTACCATGTCCCACTCACCTTTACAATACTTTTCATAGTAAGATATTCTCTTTTAAACAAGGGTATGACAAAGTAACGGGCAACAAAATTTCGAGGAATTTTGCTGACCGTCTATTTTTATCTTGACGGTAGTACTATGGAGAGGTCTAATCCTATTGCTGTTTCAATGAAAAGATTGCCATAGTCCACCTTTTTCATTGATTAAATTCTGAATGTCATAGTAAGGAATCCAAAATTTTGGGAAACCAACAGCGTATGAAGCAAGTTCATATGGCTTAAAATAGATCACTAAATAATCGTTTGTTAAGAAAAATGGATGGTTTTCTTTTATACCTTTATACTGATCATGGTTTATATAGAAATCCTGATGTTGTTGAATTCGCTTCCCAATGATTTCACTTAAGACTTGTTTATAATTACTCCCGGTTGTAAATAAATCTTTTAATCGATAAATTTGACCTGTTATAAAATTTATATGAACATTGATTTTACTTGGCATCCCATGGGCAGCTCCAAATGGATATTCTTCCCCTGTTAATTCCAGTACCAGTAACTGTTTCTGATAAAATTGAACAGAATAGTTACCAGAATAGCTATAATATGACTGACCATTTTTTGGTAAATCTTTCACCCCTAATTTATTTCTTAAATGTTGGTTTACTTTTGACTGAGCAAGTTTGTTTTCCATTCCTTGGATTTGTGGATAGTAAACCAGATAATATTTATTAGGTTTATATTTTTCTTCGCGAATGTGAATGGGTCCGGTTAAAGGAAGAATCATGTTCTGAGTCCATACAAGATCCCCTTTCCGATCATAGTAAGAAAATCTTTCATCCACAAAAGCTTGAATCAAATCTCCTTTCAGCCTGACTGTACCAGTACCGTCGAAAATAGGGAGATTTTGAGCTCGGGTACCTTTTCTGTTTATAAAAAAAGTTTTTTCATCTTTTGTAACAGAGCTATATTCTCCTTTGTACTCACTAACACGGTCATAAATAAAATCGGTAAGAAATTTACCGGTGGTTGTTTCAGCAATAGCAAAGACAGAGCCTGCATGTGGATAATCCGGATCGATGGCTTTGGCCACTGACGCCCGATTTTCCCCTAGTAGATTGATATCATCATATTCTGGCGGAATGATAAAAGCACCTGTCTGGTCGATAAGCCCATATTGATTTTTATAATTTTCCGAAGTATTGACAATAGCTCTTCCATTTTCAAATAGCATAGCACTCGAATAGACAGGCGGAATGACCACCATACCTTCCTCATTAACATATCCTGATTTGTCTTGATCCGTTTTACGTAAGGAAATCAAGCCCTCACTTAAAGGACCCATTCGTTCAAAAGGATAGGTCCTCAGACGTTCTCCATTCAAGCCAATAAGTGCAGATGTACCGTCCTTTAATCCAACAATTGCCTTACCTTCGTGAAAATCGTGTGCATAATTATATTGTGCAGGGATTACAATCTCTCCATTGGAATCTAAATAGCCATAGAGGAACTCTTTTCTATTCACGAAATCCTGAAAAACGAGACGATGTTCATGAAAGGCACCAAAATACGTAAACGGATAGGTTTTATCTGTTAGTATTTTTCCAGTTTCATCTATGATCCTATAACCCTTATCTTCCTCATCTACAATCGCAAGGCCATCAGAAAATGGATAGATGGAACTATAGATTGGTGGAACCACAAAACGGCCGCTTTGGTCAATGATTCCAGAATGATCTTTTAACCAAACAACAGCCAAACCGTTCGGTTGGAATTCACTTAGATCCTCATATTGAGGTGAGATAACAAACTGACCTCGATTATTTATAAATCCCCATTTAACCCCATTTAATGTTTTAATTGAAACTGGAAATAAATCATTCACGATTAATTCGCTTTCCATATACACATCACTCGTTTCAGCATTTCCAATATCTTATGGAGTGATTTAAGAATAAGTGATTTGAAGAGACCTAATTTTTTATGCATGATACCTAAATATTTTTAGTATTATAACCAGTTCATTAATTTGATAGAAGAATTGTTCCTCTACTATAACTTCCAAACCATAGCGTTTCTGCATACTTTATCAAATCCCCCTTATTATTCCAGTAAATACAGGTACCGTTAGAAAGATTTTCCTTCTAAATTTTCATTCCAATACCCTAGTTGATTCTTTCGTTTTGCACCAACATTTTCAGTCCTGAAAATGAGCAGGTACGCAGAATATAAGAAAAAGCTAAACTCAAATAAGGGCGAGTTTAGCTTTTTATAATTTCTTTTAACTTGGATTTGCCTAACAACAGCTTAAAGTCGAGTTCCATAAGAATAATCGAAAGCATAATCAGCGTTCCACCAACTACTAACTTACCTGTTACTGGTTCAAAACCAAACGTAATTGAAAAAATGCTTCCAAATACGGATTCAAGCTTCATAATGAGTCCAGCTGATGTTGCTGATGTATGTTTTTGAGCTAAAACCTGTAACGTTTGACCAACAAACGAACAAATTACTCCCATGTATAATAATGGGACAAGAGCAACAGACCAATTAATGTCCGATAGCTCCCCTTGCTCAACTAAGAGGAAAAATGCGATATATCCTACTCCCTTTTAGGAGGCATTTGTCAGCCACCTTTTATACAAGTTTCTGACGAACTTCCAACAGCAGCATTCAGTTTTTCAAGAAGTGAATTAACCTGTTCCTCTTCAACCAATGTTTCGATGGTCTGTCTTGTGAGCGGAATTTTGTGTTTATTAAAAATATCTTCCGTAACTTCCCAAACTTCAACAATTACTTTTGGTGACATATTCGCTTGTATAACCATCTCAGCATACTCCTTTTTTCTTAATTTTAACATTTTTCTATTAAACTAACCTACCCAGGATGCACAGAGAGGGCTTCTTTTTTTATGGAACCATGCTATCGTTAAGGTTTGTTGGGATAAGAAGTTTTTCTCCTTATCCGCATTCTGGTATAGTGTAAAAAAGTAGGGGTGATAGAATGTTTTTCATTGGACAGTTCGAGCAGTTGCCTGTAAAAATTTTAACCGTGGCACTGCTGATTATACTCACGGTTTATTTGATCCGCAAATCCATCAAGCTTTTCTTTGACAAAACGAGCATCTTGGATGAAAAGCGTGAAGATACATTGATGCATTTTGCCAACCAGGTGACAAAGGTATTGGGACTGGTTTTATTCTTAATTTATGTGCTTAGCCATTTCTTCGAACTAACAAGACTTCTCACTGGTTCGGTCGTGTTGGCAGGTGCCTTGGCATTGATCCTCCAGCATATCATCCGCGATTACATTATGGGGCTTACCTACTTGTTTGAGCGCCAGATCCATCTCGGGGATTATGTAATCATCAATGGAAACCGGCAGGGGAAAATCGAGGAAATCAGCATGCGCCACCTGAAAATCCGCCAGTATGACGGATACCTCTATTCGGTCTCCTATAGCAGCATCACGGAACTTCAAAACGGGAACCGGGGAATGCGCAGGGTGAACGAAAACCTTGTCCTCAACTATAGGCAAAATCCAGACGATGCCTTCAAGGTGATGGAGGAATTGGCACAAACATGCAACGAGAAATACGGTGAATACCTGTTGAAGGATGAGAATGGCATTCCATTAGATCCTTTCAAATTCAATCAAATCACCGAGCTAAACGTGGATTTCAGGGGTAACAGATATTCATTATCTGGTCTTGTGAAGGAAGCGGATTTCGTGGAAGCGAGCAAAAAAGTGAGGTATGAACTGGCGATGGCTGCCTACAAGAACGACTTGATGATGGCAGAGAGCCTTAACACAATCCATTAATAAACATTAAAAGCAAGAGTTCATATCTCTTGCCTTTTTTTCTGTTTTTTTTATGAATATAACGAGTGTAGCCATGTAAGGTATGGAAGTCGAGTCCAGGTGGTTCGGACCCCCGCCCATTATTCTCATCATGTCAAACTTATAAAGCCCCCGAAAATATAGTTAAAAACTACAGTGTAGCTCCTATTCTTTTTTTATTGTTTTTTCAATTCATTAATAATCTCATTAATGCGTTTTTCCACTTCATAAAGGTTCTTCTGCATCCTGTCACGCCGACTGGTTAAGACCTGTAATTCCTGTTTCAATTCTTCTGTTTTGCTCATGATTTCAACTCCGGACTATGATTTATCATTCGTATGCTAGCAAAAAAAACATTTATAGATGGATTTCATTGAGATACCCCTATAAAATTCATCTTAATTATTATTCTTATCATAATCATTTTAATTCGTTAAAATGTTTCCGAAAATTCTCAGAAAGGGTTTATTACGGTCCCGCAGGAGCGTACAGTAATATAAGCAACCTGGAGGTCGCTATTCAACATTTTTTCAGGCTCTAGATTTTTACCGCTTCCTTAATGGGTCCTTTATAATAAAAATCATAAACAAATCCATCATCCGTTTCCCATGAAAAGGTTATGTAAGCTACGCGTCTTGTGTCAGTGATTGTGATATGTCCTACATGAATAATTTTGTCTTTTAACCAATTCACTTTCTTCAACGCATTAAACAACTCATCTGCCTGCTGATAGGGCTCATCTCCGTGATCACCATCAAAATACATTGACCACGAGCCACGCTTTGCGAATTAATAAGGAGCAAAATTCAATTCAATAAATGCTCCTTATTAATTTTTTAAATATTCATAACTATCTCATCTGAAGTAGTTTTTATTATAATGTTGTTATAGCAGTTTTTACACTGATGCTAGCCGTTCTTCACTAATTGTTGTTCCATCTATTAGCTGTTGGATTTTGAAAATGGTATTCTTATTAAAGGAAGGCTTCTTGTTTAGAGACTCGTACCATATCACTAGAAAAGTATTTCTTAAAATATTTTTCAACCTTTACATGTAAACCTTGTTGATACCACTGTGATAGTCCATGTTCTTCAAATATTTTGGGCATTCCTAATCTCTCAGAACGTTTACCCATCGCCCCATCCCCAATCGATAAAGTATCAATCCATATATGGTCCACAATCCCGTCCAATCGTTTAGGAAATATAGGTACGGTAGACTGTCAAAATACACTTATGAAGTAAAAAACAGTGATTTTATGCTCATTTTAAGCCATTATAATTCTGACAATATCATTAAATGGATTGTCAAACAGAGCCTCACTCATTCCACCTAAAGTAAAAGCAAACAAAATAGGTAATGTTTCCAGACTATTGGCTACATTTAGAAACGGTCCACTTAACAACTATACAAAACTGATTACCTTTTCTTTCTACTATACAATTATAAAGGTTAATACGAACATTTGAAGATATAAAAATATTTCCTAAAAAAACAGCCCTTTTTAAAAGGCTGCCGCTTGTACTATTTTATATTTGTTTTTGGAATGGGATAACTTTTTGGCTTTCTGGCCGCCCCTGGTGCTTTTCTAAACTATCTAACGGTTTCTTATTTTGTTTTTGTAATTTTTGCACTTCCATATGAAAGAAAATTAACTCTCCAGGCTCATCATCCCAATAGTTGCTTTTTTTCTTTTTGAAGAAAATCTTTTTCATATAGAACAACATTATTATAGGAAGCAACAAATATAGTAACCATTCCATGTTGTTTCATTTCTCCATTATTTTTTTATTCCATCATTTGACCGCATGCTTTCATCATTTTTTGTCCTTCAGGAGACTGCATCACTTCCATCATCTTCATCATCCCTTTGTCACTCATCATATCATCATTTTTTTCAGCATAAACAAACTGACCAAGCATTAACAATGAACCTAATGTAAAAGATGCAATAAGAGCAATTTTCTTTTTCATATGAATCACTCCCTTTTTTTATTTAAGACCATTATAAACAATGTCTTTGCAGAAAATATGAAGAAATAACTTATTTTGTTTTTAACAATAAAAAATGTAGTTTTTAGCTACATAAACTGTACAGTTTTTAAGGGACAATCCGTAAAATGGCGTCAAAATATTTGTAAACCTACAAAAAACACGACATTAAATTTGACGTGTTTTTCTTCCAACTATTTCTATCTATATTAAGCTGTTAAATCAGGAATAAGATTTATCCTCTTTTCCTTTTCGTCTAAGGTGATTGTAAAAACAGTATCTGAGCTGATTCTCCGTAATTTTCTAATCTCTGTAGGTATATGAACGGTTCCTTTTTGATTAATAGTACACTTATGAAACATATTAGTGAAATTCTAGATTTGCCTCTTTAATAAAGTTAATTCCCTCAACAAAAATATCTAAACACTTTTCGGATTCGGTTTTTCTTTATCTTAGTCGATTCCCCAATTTTATTTTTATTGGACCCATTTTTAAGTGTAAAATGTTAATAATCTGCATATTTTCTTCACATTTTTTTTATAAAATGGACTTATTAATTATACCTAGGTGATCAATATGAAAATTTCTCTAAAATTAGGCTTATGGTTTTTTGTTTGTTTATTAATTATTGAAACCTCTTCTATGGTGTATTTACATCGTCACGTAATCGAATCACGTGCAATGCAAGAACTCAATTCACTTAAGGAAAGAGGTAACAGCCATCGTGATGTTTTGGAGATGTCAATGGACCCCTCCACTCTTCATCATATTGCTCTAATGGAATCCAAGACTGATACTGAAGTGGTCATTAAAGATGCAAATGGGAAGATTATTGAATCCTCTGGCCCCGTTGATTCCAGCATGAAAAAAATAATAGATAAACCAACTGAGAAGCTAACAAGAAACGGCTTAATTTTACAGTCAGATTTGAAAGATGAAAAATATATAGCAACCGTTTCCCCTATTAATACAGGAAATGAGAATAAAGGTTTCGTTTACATGTTTAAGACCACTGACCAAGTACAAACATTGATTTCACAATTAAACCACCATTTCCTTTATGCCTCATTATTAATCTTAATTTTTATGTTGATAACCATTTTCTTATTATCGAGGGCTCTTACAAAACCGCTTATAGTAATGAAAGAGGCTACAAAAAAATTAAGTAATGGCGATTTCTCCGTGTCATTACCTGTTATGTCCAATGATGAGATGGGTGAATTATCACGATCCATTCAAACTTTAGCCAATGACCTGAATCATCTAAAGAAGGAAAGAAATGAATTTTTGGCTAGTATATCTCACGAATTACGCACACCAATAACCTATATTAAAGGCTATTCTGATATAGGAAGAAGACCTATGCTTGATGAACAGGAAAGGATAAATTACTTCAATATTATCCATGAAGAATCTGAACATCTCACCCAATTAGTAAAAGAGTTATTTGACCTAGCTAGATTAGACCAGAACGCTTTTACCATTGTAAAAGAAAGGGTTCATATTGATTCGTACCTAAAAACAATTTATGAAAGGGTCTTACCTGCTTTTAAAGATAAAGGGATTCAACTAAAGTTATCCTGTGAAGATAGCTTGTTTTATTCTTTAGACTCAACTCGTTTTGACCAAGTTCTTTTGAACCTTTTGGACAATGCGATGAAGTATTCGAACGAAAATACAACAACAAAAATTAAGGCTTATAGAAAAGACCAAAGTATCCAAATTGACATTAAAGATGAGGGAATCGGAATCCCAAAAGAGGATTTACCTTATGTATTTGAACGTTTATATCGAGTGGAGAAATCTCGTTCAAGAGCGACTGGAGGATTTGGTCTTGGTCTAGCGATTGTAAAAGAGTTAGTAGAAGCTCATAAAGGTGAAATTTCCGTTGAAAGTAAAGTGGGAGAAGGCACCTGTTTTAAAATTATATTGAAGGAGAAATAAGATGAAAACCGTTTTACTAGTAGATGACGAAAAAAGAATGCTTGACCTTTTAGAATTATATATCGCCCCCCAAGGTTATAAATGCGTCAAAAAACAAACTGGCAGCGATGCCCTAAGTTATTTAGAAAATAAGAATGTGGATCTTGTTATTTTGGATATTATGATGCCCGATATGGATGGGTGGGAAACTTGCAAAAAAATACGTGAAACATCAAATGTTCCAATCATCATGCTCACGGCCCGTGAGGGTAAAGATGAAGTGATTAAGGGACTAAAAATGGGTGCGGACGATTACGTTACAAAGCCTTTTAATGAAAAGGAATTATTAGCAAGAATGGAAGCTGTCATGCGAAGAACAAGCAATGTCACAGAGGACCTTTTAAAATTTAAAGGATTAACATTGGATGAAAATGCCTTTAAAGTTGCTTTTGAAAATCAAAGTATTTCCATGACACCGAAGGAGTTCTCTTTATTAGGGCTTTTTTTAGGCAATCCTAACAAGGTTTTTACCAGGGAACATTTACTGTCAACAATATGGAGCTTTAAATCGGATATTGAGGACAGAACGATTGATTCCCATATCCGAAATATTAGAGATAAACTTCGGCAAGTAGGTTTTCCAGTTGATGAGCATCTGAAAACCGTTTGGGGAGTTGGATACAAGTGGAGTTCTGAGAGCGAACAATGACTGGAGCGATAGAAAATTTATTTACATCCAGTGGCCCCTTTGCCATCGTTGTTAGTATCATTATTAATATTGTAATCAGTATAGCTGGGGTGATCCCAAGCGTTTTTATTACTGGTGCCAATATTACCTTTTTTGGATTTCACACTGGTTTGATCATCTCTTTTATAGGAGAGTGTATTGGAGCAGCTTTCAGTTTTTGGTTATATCGAAAAGGGATTAAAACTTTAAATCCCTCACTTTTAAACAAAAACAAATGGTTACAAAAACTTCAACAAACCCAAGGCTGGGATTCATTTGTTATTATCCTAGTATTGAGAGTTCTACCGTTTATCCCTTCTGGATTGATTAATCTAGCAGCAGCTATCAGCAAAACCAGTATTCTTACTTTTATTGTTGCTAGTTCTCTAGGGAAATTACCTGCCCTTTTAATAGAAGCATACGCTATTAAACAGGTATTGGAATCATCAAATGATGTAAAGGCTATATTAGCAATAATTGCCCTTTTTATTCTTGTCATATATCTCTTTCAAAAAAGAAGGAAACAAAATTGATTTATCATTATGGAGGTAACAACGTGAAACATTTTAAATGGCTGTTCTCTATTTCCTTAATCAGTGTTATTCTTGCTGCTTGTTCGGATAAAGAGACGCAAAATACAGAGACATTTGAAGAAGCAAAAGATGTAAAGATTGAGCATATCCACGGTTTAGGATATGCAGGAAATAATAACGAACTGTATTTGGCTACCCATGATGGATTAGTCCGCTATTCTGATAATGAATGGTATGCTATTACAAAGAACAAGCATGATTATATGGGTTTCCAAGCTGTTGATACAGGTTTCTATTCTAGTGGTCATCCTGAACCTGGTTCTGATTTAAAGAACCCTCTGGGCTTAGTAAAAAGCACTGATGAAGGTAAGTCTTTCGAGAAACTGGCTTTTTACGGAGAAACAGATTTTCACTATATGGCTGCTGGATTTAATAGTCATACGATTTATGCGATTAATGAGACACCTAATTCACAGTTAGAAACTGGTTTATACTATTCAAAAGATGAGGGTAAGACTTGGAAACAAAGTAAAATGCAAGGTTTTTCCGCTAGTTCCATTGGCAATATTGCCACTCACCCAACAGAATCAAATTTGATTGGCATTTCAACAGATAAAGGCTTATATCTTTCAGATAATAATGGCGATCAATTTAAGGTCGTTGCTCAAGAAGTACCAGTAACCACACTAGAATTTCAAGAAGATACAATGTTATATTTTGCTATGAATGATGACAAAGCTGGACTTTATAAACAGGAGTTATCAACTCAAAATGTGACCGAGATTCCCGTACCAGAAGAGATAAATGATAATAATCCAATTATGTTTATTACTTCAAACCCTAAAAACAGAGACGAAATTACAGTCATTACTCTCAAAAATGATATTTACCAAACCCAGGATAACGGTGGTACCTGGGACGCTATAATAGAGGGCGGAAACATACAATAATCATTAAAATAACATTACAAAGAGGGTATAAATCACTTCGATTTTTCACCCTCTTTTATTATGACATTAGGGGCATTCCCCCCCTTTTCATATTAACAAACGATTGTTAAAATCAGTAAATATATACAATTTTCAGGAGTTTATCATATGCCGTCTTCACCAATGTCTAATGAACAACGAGATTTAATTAGGATAATTGAATTACTTCGGAGGGAGATGATTCAGACAGGAATTAAAGAAGGATTGACCAGTAAAAAACCAATTGAAATTAGTAGGAAATTGGATGTGTATATAGCAAAGTATCAAGCAATTTCCTTCTGATAACAGAACATATTCAACATTACCTCTTATAACTTCTAATCTATCTTTATTAAGAGCTTATCGAGATTTGATTTCAATAAATAGAGAAAATGACGTATGAAATTCATACGTCATTTCTTATGACTTGTAACTGGAGCCCTTTAAGCTAAAATAGATCGTTTGGTTTTCAATAACAAGTATCCGATTGTCTATAACCGTTTCTTTGTTAAAAAACTTACTTAAGAGTGATACCGTTTGGTTCCGTTCCAACCTCTATTGTCGCAATTACTTTATTTTCATTGTTGTCAATTACACTCACTGTATTTTCGTACATATTGGTTACATAAACAAACTGGTTATCATCACTTGTAACTATCCCATGAGCACCTTTACCAACCTTTATAGTCGTCACAATTTTTCTGGTCTCAAGATCAATTTTGGAGACGCTATCTGATGGATTTTCAGGCGTTCCTTGATTGGCCACAAATGCATATTTACCGTCAGATTGAATGTAGACCTGGGCAGGACCTTCTCCTACTTGAACCTTTTCTACATTATCATTTTCAAGATTAATAATTGCTAATGAATTTTCAGCATTCAATGTTACAACTAAATTTTTCCCATCTGGGGTAACGCTCGTTGTTACAGGTGTATTTCCTACTACAATTTTTTTGCTTTCTTTCATGCTCTCTAAATCAATCACACTAACAGTATCCTCGCCCATATTTGCAATGTATGCAGTCTTGCTATCGGCTGCGATTCTAAAACCGTGTGGGCCATTACCTGTTGAGATGTTTTGAATCATTTTATATGTCGTTAAATCAATAACGGAAACATTGTTATCTTCATTGTTTGTCACTAATGCGTATTTCATATTTTCGGTAAACACAATGTGAGCTGGATGAGATCCCACCTCTACCTTGTTGATTAATTGGTCTGTTTCCACATCATAAAATAGAGCAAAACCATTCGTTTTTTCTTCATGACCACTATCATGTCCCCCGTGCTCTCCTATTTCAGGAACAACAGTAGCCCCTAGTATTCTTCCATCAGGTGAAATTTGTACATTATGAACGGATCCTTCTATGTCTATTGATTTAATAGTTTTATTGGTTGCTGCATCAACTTTAGTAATTCCTCCATGTTCAGCTGTATAGACGAAATTTACTTTTTCATTTTTCGATTCATCCTGGGCTGGTTGAGCATTGTTTGTAGGTTCTGTTGTTGTCTCCTTAGTTTGCTTATCGGTGGTATTACCACAAGCAACTAAAAATATGGATAGAAGAAAAAATAAGCTAATGTAAAAAAGTTTTTTCATATTAACACACTCCTTAATGTTGTTACTATAACTGTAGTAAATATTTGTGCAGAAACTTTGAAGAACCCGTCTTAATTTATGACAGTTTTATGAATTAACTATGTATCATTTCTATTTTCAAATTGGGAAAATTAAGTTTTACCAATACTACAAATTACCTAGTCGTTCTGCATAAATTCTGCACATTTATGTTGTAATATGTGAGTAAATCAGTTTTAGGAGGTAATAATGGTGAAAATGAAACGAACACTTTTATTTTTTCTTACCCTGGTCATTGCCATCTTTTTAGCAGCGTGTTCCAATAATAATCAAGAGAGTGAACATGGTAATACGAATGACAGTGAGAACACAGAGCAAGAACAGGATACTAGTAACGAAGGCCATGGAGGACATGCGGGAATGGATCATTCAGGTTCAGGTGAAGTTCCAGAAGGGTTAAAAGATGCTGAAAACCCTACCTTCAAAGTTGGAAGCCAAGCAATTATAAATGATGACCACATGGAAGGAATGAAAGGTGCAGAAGCAACCATTGTAGGAGCATATGATACAACAGTGTATACCATATCGTATGAACCAACGACAGGTGGAGAAAGAGTAACAAATCACAAATGGATTATCCACGAAGAGATTAAAGATGCTAGTGACACACCATATAAACCTGGTGATGAAGTTATCGTTGAGGCTGACCATATGGAAGGTATGGAAGGTGCAACTGCAACAATTGATTCAGCAGAGCAAACAACAGTTTACATGGTTGATTTCACTCCGACAACTGGTGGAGAAAAAGTGACTAATCATCAATGGGTAACAGAAAGTGAACTTTCAGCTAAATAAAACATACAAAAAAGATTATCTTGGGCATTCCTTTCAACAAGGGATGCCTAAAATAATTAAAGTGATGGCTTTAACATCGCTACATAGGATGAGAAAACAATTATAGTTCATAACAAAGGAGAATATTTTATGACTAATCGAGAAACACCTCCCAGCACACCTCGCTGGGTGAAAGTCTTTGGTATTATTGCAATCGTTCTAATTCTACTGTTTGTCATACTGAAACTTACTGGCATCGGTGGTAACCACGATCCTGGTCGCCACTTTTCTTCAAATGAAAATGACCAATATATTCAGCAATTTGAAAAAAGGATACACAACCTATGACAATGGCACCACGTCTTCGCAAATTTGCTCTAATGGTGCATATCACTTCCTCAGTCGGCTGGATAGGTGCAGTTGTTGGGTTCCTAGTTCTTGCCATCACTGGTCTTACCAGTCAGGATGACCAAATGATACGTGCGGCCTATATTTCGATGGAGTTAACGGCTTATTTCGCCATTGTCCCATTAAGCCTTGCCTCGCTTTTGAGCGGACTTGTCCAGTCGCTAGGAACCCAGTGGGGCTTATTCCGCCACTATTGGGTTCTGGTGAAATTTCTGTTAACCATCATTGCGACCATCGTTTTACTATTGCAACTGGAGCCAATTAGCTACATAGCAAGCAAAGCAGCAGAGACTACATTGTCGAGTTCTGACCTGAGAAACGCAAGACTGTCACTCGTTGTCCACTCTATTGGCGGACTATTGGTGCTTCTCGTGGTCACTTCGCTATCGGTTTACAAACCTCGTGGGCTAACCCGTTATGGGTGGCGTAAACAACATAAACAAAGCAATAAGTCATATTCATAGTAGATAAAACAAAGAGGCCGCATTTATTTATTGAAATGCGGCTTTTTTATAAAAAAAGCATTCCAAGATATTAACTTGAAATGCCTCCTAAATCTTTATGTACTTGTTTTAATGTAGGATAATAAACCTGATAATTGTTTTTTCCTAGCTTTTTTGCTTCATACATGGGCATATCAGCTTGTTTGATTAACGAAGATGATGTGTCAACTCCATTGTTGGAAAAGGTTATGCCAATACTCGTACTAAGATTAACTTTATTGTGATTGATAATAAATGGGGTTTGAATGACTTTAAGAAGTTTTCCTGCAATCCTAACCGTTTCTAAATGAGAAACTTGAGGGATTAATATAATGAACTCATCACCTGCAAACCTCGCAAGAAGGTCTTTCTCTCTTAAACAATTTTTTAATCGTTGGACAACCTCAATTAAAACGATGTCGCCTGCGTCGTGACCAAATTCATCGTTAACCTGCTTAAAGCCATCTAAATCCAAGAATAAAACGGAAAATTGACTTTTATTCTTCTTATGACGTTGTATTTCTACATCTATTGTTTTCAATAACATGCACCTATTCGCTGCACCCGTTAATGGGTCATAATACGCCATCTTTTCTATATTTTCATAGGCTTGTTCTAACTTAAGTTTGTTCTTTTTTAACCTTTTTGACATCAAACCAACGGTATAAGAAATTAAAAAGCTAAGCGTTAGTTGCATCATCATGGATGCTATAACTTCTACAGTCATACCGTGGAAATGAAAATAATATTCGAAGGTTATATGAACAAATTGTAATAGAAAACTAGATATAATTGCTCCCCGAATTTCAAAATAATATGCAAATGCAATAGGAGGAAGGATATAAACACTTCAAATCATATCCAATATATAATGTTCGGCATAGGTCCCAAATGATGAACTAATAAGTGGATAAATAGCTAAGGGAAACAGAGATGTAATAATAACTGGGATCCAAATCTTTAAAGGAATGGTACGAATTAATGCTACATTTTTATGCATTGCAATGTCCCTTTCGGTGTCGAACCGTTTATGTGAGAATTTTATGTATAACCCCATGAATTTACTAAATACCTAGCTAATAATACTCTATTTATCTTCGTAGAGTAAATAGGGAAATTAATACATCAATGAAGTGATTTTAATTATTAATAAACGACATGTCTTTCCATGTCGAATTAGTTAAATCATTTTACTCAAGACCCACATGGATATACTAAAAAAACCAATAATCCCAAAGAAACAAAACAGCATATTTACATCATTTCTTCTTTGTAATTTTCGGTATTTATTATAGCTTATCTCCCCTTTAGCAAATCTTAATCCATTAATATTTGGTTCCACAGAATAAAGTGCACCGTCTTTATCTCCGAGGATTACGTTGGAAATTAAAGCGACACCCTTTGCTCCTGCAGCGTTACCATTATCCAAATATTCCACTCTTACAAATTTGTATAAGGAGTACTTTTGTATTTCTTCAGTCATTTTATTAGCTAGTTGCTCAATGTAATTGTTAGAAAAACACACTAGTATCACCTCATTTGCATTTTTAATTTTATTCCTTTATCCGATGACCACCGACTTTTCATCTATACAAGTAATTTGCCTTAAACCAACTTATATTATTATTCTATGAACCTATATGAAAATTGTCAAAAAAATCAGCAGGCATTCTAAGAAACCTGCTGTGAGCATTTAAGCTAACTTATCAATAAACTTCTATCTATCCGTTTCACAAATTTATGGAATGCTTCCCGTTTCTTACCCATTTGTGAATATAGAGCAATTATCTTTTCTACCGCATCGTACAGTTTTTCTGGTGTTAGATTTTCCAGTAATAAGATACCGACTTCTGCATCTTTCCCTTTTGCTTTGCCTCCTACATATAAATTATAATGATCTCTAATTTTCATAACGCCTATGTCACTTAACATTGGTTCTCCACAACCTATAGGACATCCTGTATAAGCGACTTTAAGTGTAAATGGAACAGGTTTACCTGCGATACGGCGATTTAACTCTTTCGCCACTGGCATCCCTACCTCTTCTTCTCCTTTGCAAAAATTGCAGGTCCTCAAGCTCTTTACGAAGTTTCCGACTGGATAAGACTCCAATCCAACTTCTTTAAATTCCGCAATTATTTCTTCTTGTTTCTCAGCAGGTATTTCTATATACAGTTGTTGAAATGTCGTTAGCTCAAGTTCTTCATCTTCATCCATATATTTAGAGATTGTAACCAGTTGCTTTGAGTTCAGCTTTGCACCAAACCCAATTCCCCCATTTATGGCGATCTTAACTTTTTTAACATCATTCCCCATTTAAATTTCTCCCCTATCCGTTAGTCTCATTTTTATATTTATGATTAGAGCTTTACTCTTTGGAGACGTAAAGCATTTAATACAACCGATACTGAGCTGAAGGCCATTGCAGCACCAGCGAGCCAAGGTGCCAAAAGACCAATCGCTGCAATTGGGATACCTATAACATTGTAAGCGAAAGCCCAAAATAGGTTTTGCTTTATATTTCGAATGGTTTTTTTGCTCATGATAATAGCATCAGCGATGGTATTTAAATCTCCGCTAATAAGGGTGATGTCAGCTGCTTCCATTGCCACATCCGTTCCAGTACCTAAAGCCATTCCAATATCAGCCACAGCGAGAGCTGGAGCGTCATTAATCCCATCACCGACCATTGCTACCTTTCTTCCATCTTTTTGAAGTTTCTTCACTTCATCGGCTTTACCCTCTGGAAGAACCTCAGCAATGACATGATCTATGCCAACCTCTTTCCCAATGGCCTCGGCAGTCCTCTTATTATCACCCGTGATCATGACAACGTTAATTTTTAGGTCTTTTAATCGGCGAACGGCTTCTTTTGAAGTTTCTTTAATGGTGTCTGCTACGGCAACAATCCCATTGTAGTTTCCATCAATAGCAACAATCATCGCCGTTTTCCCGTTACTTTCAAGGCTTTCCATATCAGATATTGCTTTAGTAATATCTATATTTTCTCTTCCCATGAGCCTTCTGGTACCGATTAGAATCCTTTTATTCTCAACAACTGCACTTATACCATAACCAGGAATTGCTTCAAATTGTTGAACTTCTTTTAATGAGATATTCTTCTCCTTTATCCCTTGGACAATGGCTTGTGCTAAAGGATGCTCTGATTGATTTTCAGCAGAACCTATAAGGGACAAGAACTCTTCTTCTACCATATTTTCATGTAAAATAACATCTGTTAATTGTGGAGTACCTTTAGTAATCGTGCCTGTTTTATCTAAGATTACAGTATCAATGTGATGTGTTGTTTCAAGGTGTTCTCCACCTTTAAAAAGAATACCGAATTCTGCTGCTCGCCCTGAACCAGCCATAATGGATGTTGGTGTAGCAAGACCGAGTGCACAAGGGCAGGCTATAACTAGAATAGCAATTAATTTTTCAAGAGCTTCTGCAAACTCTCCAGGACTAATCCATATATACCAGACTAAGAAAGTTACAACAGCAATCCCTACAACAATTGGAACAAAGATTCCTGAAATTTGATCAGCAAGGCGTTGAATGGGTGCCTTTGAACCTTGTGCTTCCTCGACCACTTTAATAATTTGTGATAACGCTGTGTCTCTACCGACTTTTGTAGCTTTAATTTTTAAGAAACCATTTTTATTAATGGTAGCACCAATAACCGTATCACCAACTGTTTTGTCCACTGGCACACTTTCACCTGTAAGCATGGATTCATCCAGTGCGGAACGCCCTTCGATGATTTCGCCGTCTACTGGTACTTTTTCGCCAGGTTTTACGTAAACAATGTCACCTACAACTACTTCTTCAAGAGGTACTTCTTTCTCCACTCCATCTCGAACAACAATGGCGGTTTTAGCTTGAAGCCCCATTAACTTTTTAATGGCTTCTGACGAACGTCCCTTTGCTTTTGCTTCAAATAACTTACCCAATATGATTAAGGTAATTAGAATCGCACTCGTTTCATAATACAGTTCAACCATATGTCCATGAGAGCCTATGGATTTAATGGTCATATATAAACTATAGAAGTAGGCTGCTGATGTTCCAAGTGCAACTAGAACATCCATGTTCGCACTTTTATTTCTTAAGGCTTTATATGCCCCAACATAAAACTGTTTACCGATTATAAATTGAACTGGTGTTGCTAGTGCTAATTGTACCCATGGATTCATTAGTAAATCTGGTAAGTAAATAAACGAAGTAAAGGTGAAATGGCTAACCATGGACCACAATAATGGAAAAGACAAAATGGCTGAAAAGATAAATTTGCTTTGTTGTTCTTTTATAGCTTTCTGTCGGTGATCTATGTTTTCTTCCTTATCCTCTTTTGCAATAGCTCCATATCCTAACTTTTCAACACGTTTAACAATATCTTGGGTACCAATTAAAGAGGGATTATATTCGACTGTCGCCTTTTCTAAAGCTAAATTCACCGTGGCATTGCTTACACCTTCTAATTTGTTCAGGCCTTTTTCGATTCTAGTTGCACAGGCAGCACAAGTCATTCCAGTAATATCAAATTCTTTTTTCTCCGATACAACATCGTATCCTAAATCCTGAATCTTCTTTTGAAAATCCTGTTCAGACACCACTTCAGGGTCATATTTTATGGTGGACTTTTCAAGTGCTAAATTAACATTCGCTTCTTGTACGCCTTCCATTTTTTTAAGCCCTTTTTCAATTCTTAATGCACACGCAGCACAGGTCATTCCTGTAATTTGAAAATTTGTTTCTTTTATTTCATTAGTCATCAATGTTCACACCTTTCATACGGGTAGGGGGTATATATTTTTGTTAAAGATAACGTGCTGTTGTAAGCACGTTACCTGTTTATCTTAAACAACATCATAGTCTTGGTCATCAATCATTTCTTTAATTTTATCTAATGAAACTTCTGACGGATTGAACTCTACATCCACATTACCAGCGTCTAAATGAACTTTTACAGATTCTACACCTGTTAATTCTCCAACGCTTCCTTCAATTGCTTTTACGCAGTGGCCGCAAGACATTCCATTAACCTTTAATGTTACTTTTTCCATTATTATCACTCCCATTTATTTTTTCAGTAATCTTTCTATAGTTAAAAGAACTTCATCTATTACTTCTGTATCACCTTCGTTGATTCGATCCAGTACACAAGTTTTTAAATGTCCTTCCAGAAGAATCTTAGCCACACTATTTAAAGCGGACTGTGTAGCTGCGATTTGAGTAATGACATCATCGCAATAAGTATCTTTTTCAATTAACCCTTTTATACCTCGAATTTGGCCTTCTATTCGATTTAAACGGGTAACCAGATTTTTCTTCACATTATCAGAATGATGGCTTTTTCTTTCTTCAGGAAGGTGACAATCGTGATTTATGTTTTCATCCATTATATCGCCTCCACAATTACATTATACTATACCCCCCTACTGTATGTGAAGAATTTTTTAAAATTTTTTCGACAAACCTATTAATTAGGGATTTGTTTGAAATCTATCTGCTCTGACTCCACTTTTTTTACATTTGCATATTTCTATATCTTCTACAAGAAGATCATTGCCAGAGCGTAGGTCCCCAATCTCACCACCATGGGATATAATTTGAGCATTTTATTCCTGAATCATTTCCTCAATCAGACTTTCAAAGTCTTTCTGGGTAAATCCAATTTTGGTACACTTCTACGTAAAATTCTTTTCCCCAGAATCCAAAAGGTTTATTAAAATGTCAGTGTCTTTTTGCTTAATCATGAATCTTTAAAAACTGATAAATAATAAGGACCTTTTAAAAGTACACATCCTTGATCACAAATTATGTTCTGTTTCTTTTTTAACATGTTGTGAACAAATTCAATATTGTTATGGTGTTCATAGTTCCTCCACTCTTTCTCCAAACTTTTTGCATAAATTCCTCTTATTCTGTTTACAAGCACAGGAAATGGAGGAAGACAATATGACAAAAAAGAAGAAATTACTTTCACTTGGTATTCCCGTAACGGTTGCTACACTGTTACTAATAAGTGGATGCACCCAGTCAAACAAGGAAGCCAGCTCAAAAACAGATGAAGCTCAGACACAACAACAAGAGAAAAAGGAGGATTTTGAGGCACGGCTTGCAGGAGGTAAAGTCGGAAGCGACAGCATCGCATTTGTTGGAGGGGGTGCTAGCAACAAACTATGGGTGATTGATGCGAAATACCATAAAATGCTGACAACCATTGATGCGGGTGGAGGAAACCTTAAGCGTACGGAGCAGAAGTATCCAAACTTGCAGGATACACACGCCATGACATTTACAAAAGACTTTAAAACCATGGTCACAATCAACTGGTTTGATTACGATGAGCCATCCTATGTCATAGCCTACGATCCAGCGACATTTGAAGAGATATGGAGAGTGGAATCAGGCAAAGGCGGCCATCACTCCGCATTATCACCAGACGATAAGTACCTGTATGTAGCAAACCAATACGGTGACTCCGTGTCTGTCATCGATGTAAAGGCAAGGAAGAAAATCAAGGATCTGCCAACAGGAAAAGGAACAGATTACATCTCCCCTTCCATGTATTGGGACGGAAAGCCAATAGATTCTCCATACCTTTTCGTAAGCGTTGATAAAGAAGATAAAGTAATCGTAATCGATTGGAATAAGAATGAAGTTGTAAAGGATATACCTGTCGGGGCAAGCCTTCATGGGGTTAACCTTACACCAGATGGCAAACAGGTTTGGGCTGCTGTACGGGGCGAGGTCAAGAGTATTGTAATAATCGATGTGGCCACGCTTGAAATTGTAGATAAAATCAAGTTTGAAGAAGGCCCGACTCATATTTCATTTAGCCCCGACGGAAAATATACGTACAATACAACTGGTGGAAACAAATTATTTAAAATTGACACAAAAACTCATAAAATCATCTGGCAATCAACAGGTACCACCATTCCTGCACACACAGGAGTAAGCCCTGATGGAAGGGAATTCTGGACACTCAATCACGGAATGGACCAGCGGTATAATTATCAACTTGGTGGTGAAGTGGTCAGCGGAGTCCAGGTATGGGATACAGAAAACGGTGAGCTTATTACGGAGATACCAGCAGAAGGCGTACCACACGAAATCCAATTCGTACCTAAAACAGCACTTGGTAGCGAAACTGCTCTAACTAGTGAAGATGTACATTCACACGGAACACACTCCATTGCAGAGGCTGGAGAGCAAATCTTCAAACAAAGTTGTGCCTCCTGCCATGGCGGTAAATTAGAGGGAGGAAATGGTCCAGCTTTAAGTAACATTGGTGCTCAAAAGTCAAAGGAAGAACTGCTTGAGACCATAAAGAACGGCAAAGGCATGATGCCAAGCGGACTTGTCTCTGAATCTGACGCAAAAATACTTGCAAACTGGCTAGCTGAGAAAAAATAAATACCTGTTAACCAAAAACCTTCACTAATTAAGGTGAAGGTTTTTGGTTTCTTGTTATCAATCAGAAGATTAGGCCTTCAATGTTAATTATTCCGTCACAAACATAAAGGTTTAGAGTAAAAATGCACTTTTTGTAAACGTATGTATACACTTTCACACCAACGGTTTTACAGCTCTATTGAACAAACTTTGTTCACTGATGTATACACGGACATTAGAACCTTTAACAGAATATCCACAGACATCGGTTCCCTAAATTAGATAAAATGAAGGAAAAGAGTGAATGGATGTGTTTAGATGGAAAGAACACCTGTTATTTATGAAGGAAAAAATTATATTCTGCTTATTCAGGATAACTAATTGGGAAGAAGAACTCAGGGGCCAAACAAACCTATTTATAAATTTGTCGGGAATAATATTGAGAAATTTAGGACGATTAGAGGATTATCAATAAATGAATTAGCTCTCATTACTGGATATAACATTGCCGCCATTAGAAATATGGAGCATGGGAAACAAAGGATACATCTCGATACTATTGAGTTACTTGCTCAATCCTTGGATGTCCCAATTTATGTTTTTTTTTCAGATTCCAATGCAGAAGTGGAAAGGTGAATATATTCGAGTTGAACAAAAATATCAAAAGCTTAAGAAGAAGGAGATGAGTTAAGAAAACTCTTACAAAACAAATAAAATAGCAAAAATTTTAGTAACGTGCTTCGGGGTATGAATCGGTTATACTCGTTATCCTTTTTTGAGAGTCATTTGTCAGATGAGCGCAAAAAGGAAAATGAAATTATGTGGCGAATATCTTTTATTTAGTTAGGGTAGTTGAGAGGTTATAGTGATTAGATCATGAACCTTGTAAATTTAATTAAGGTACGATTTAAAATGGTTATTATTTTTAAAACGGGGGATTTTATGCCACATCATTTTGGACTAAAAGTACTTGAAGGAAAACGTAAATTGAAGTTAACACGAGAAAAATATGCAATAGTGAGTAATAAAAATTCATTAGTTCGTTTTTCTAGCGATATTTACGCTGATGAAGAAGGAAAAATTTACACGGATGAATGGTGCGAAAATCAACTTAAGGTCAGCTTGAAAAATTATGACTTAAACATGGAATATTTCTCCACTTATTGCTATGTAAGAGAAATGCCCATCCAAAAATTTAACGCGCAGCCACTATATGGATTTAGTGAATGGGTAAACCCAACATCCAAATATCCCTTTGCTTCAGTGAGAATATTCTTTGATAATGTTTCTTTTATATCAATCCACACATCTATTGCTCCTCTCATAAAGTGAGTAACTATCAATACTTCCAGATATATAGGCATTATAGACAAATGTTGTTCCACACATAAATGTGTAACAATTAATGGCTGTTTTATTTTTGGAGCTCTTATTCAATTAACCACCCTATAGTGAAACAAGAAAAGCTGCCAAATTGACAGCTCATGTCTTACACTCTTGAATAAGCAAAATTCCTCCATTATTAGGTATTTCTATGAGGGGTAATCTGTTTCTCTACTCCTCATATTGCCTCCGATTTGCCCCATCATATTTTTAAAGTCATTCCCAGATGGATTCTGGAATAATTGAAGTCCAAATTCCGGTGCTACTGCGAAAAGATGATCAAAGATATCGGATTGTATGGTTTCATATACATCCCAGCGAATATCATTGGTAAATGCATAAATTTCTAGTGGCAATCCAATTTCAGTGGGCGCCAGTTGTCTTACGAGTAATGTCATTTCCTGACTAATTCCTGGGTGATGTTGAAGATATTGGTTAATATACGCTCTGAAGACCCCGATATTGGTAAGCGCACGGCCATTGACTGGATTATTCCGATTAATTTCATTCTTTGCATTGTATTCAGCAATTTCCTGTTCCTTAGAAGTTATGTAATTTGAAAGAAATTGGATTGTTTTAAATTTCTCTATCATTTCTTGGGTGCAAAACGTGATACTGTTGGTGTCAATAAATATAGAACGCTTAATTCGGCGGCCCCCAGAAACTTGCATCCCTCTCCAGTTTTTGAACGAATCAGAAATAAGAGCATAGCTTGGGATTGTCGTAATCGTTTTATCGAAGTTCTGGACTTTTACCGTATTCAAAGAGATATCAATGATATCCCCATCCGCCTCATATTTAGGCATTTCTATCCAATCACCTACGCGCACCATATCATTGGCCGCTAATTGAATACCAGCAACAAGACCTAAAAGAGAATCTTTAAACACGAGAAGAAGAACAGCTGATAAAGCACCAATCCCGCTAAGAAGAATAAAAGGACTCTCCCCCATCAAATTAGCGATAATGATGATTCCTCCAAGAATGAATACAATAATTTGAACCACCTGAATATATCCTTTAATTGGCTTAATCTTGGAGATTTCAAAGGTTAAATAAATATCATTAAATGCATTTAAAAAGCTATAAATAACCATTAACCCAACAACGATTATATAGGTAATGGCTCCTTTTTCTATTAAATGCTGATAGTCAGGAAAAGTAGATGAAAAATAATAAATAATAATTGCCGGAACAATATGGGATAACCTGTGAAAAACTTTCCTTTCTAAAAGGATGTTGTCCCACTCGAATTTGTTATTCGTAATGATATGAGTAATGACCCTCAGCACTATTTTCTTCGAAATAAAATTCGAAGCAATACAGAGAACTCCTATAAAAAGAATCATAATAATAGCAGCAAGATAATCAGTAAGGATTGGGTTCATCTCATATTCGAGCAGTCGATTGCGAATAAGCTTCATAATTTTCCTCCCTTGTATTTCATCATGCGTTGTCAGTACGTTAAATTACCATCCAAACACTCATTCTACCATTATTTTTCCTAAATTGTATTTCATCATACTCCGTTGCAAAATAGAAACATTAAACACTTCTAAAAAGAAATAAGCTACTCAAACGTTGCTTTTTTCAATTTACTCTATTCGGAATTTGATACATTAAGATATCTTCACCAAAAAAAGTCGAATTCCTTATGATTCTAAGGATTCGACTTTTATTAAAGAGCTTTCTTAACAGTTATAAAAATTTACTATTATCTATTCTGGAGGAATTACTACCCTTAACCTGCTTTAACGTCGCAACAATAAGAAAGCTAACAATCACTAATAAGAGCCATGAACTTACCTTACCTAGATGAACCAAACTCCATGCATCGCTTTGGTTTGGATATTCCCAAGCCCCAAGAAACGTTGCGATATTTTCAGCTATCCATATGAAAAATCCGATGAGCACAAAGGAAAGTGCCAGTGGCATCCTGTAAAGAGTTCCATTAACCTCGTATGTGACCCATGATTGCCAGAAAACAATTAATACCAGTCCAGAAAGCCACCAACGAACATCAATCCAAAAATGGTGGGTAAAGAAATTCAAATAAATCGCAGCCGCAAGAGGCACCACCACTAAAAAAGGCGGCCACTTAACCAGTTCTACCTTTAACCTCCTCCACGCCTGGCAAAGAAAACTTGCTACGCTCGCATACATGAATCCGCTATACAAAGGCACTCCAAAGATCTTGAAATATCCTTCCTCTGGATAAGACCAGGAGCCCATGTGTGTCTTGAAAATTTCAAGCGCAAGTCCAATTAGATGGAACAAGGTGATAACCTTTAGTTCATCACGAGTTTCTAGCCCAGAACGCACCATCCACCACTGCATTAGAAGGCAGATGATAAACAGCCAATCATATCGTGGTAGAAATGGAAGTGGCACGATTTGTGTAAAAGCCAAAGAGGCAAAAATAACAACAGGAAACAAACAAGAAAGGGCCTGCTCCCAACCAAAACGAACCAGTTGTTTTAGTGGTCTCAAAATTTGTCCCTTCATAGGGTTATTTCAAGATTTATCTAATCCTGCTTATGGGGTGTACTCGTCACTTCGGTATTCTAGGATATCTCCAGGTTGGCAATCTAAGGCTTTACAAATCGCCTCTAAAGTAGATAATCGAATCGCCTTTGCCTTTCCATTTTTCAATATAGAAAGGTTGGCCATCGTTATTCCAACTCTCTCCGAAAGTTCTGTCACGCTCATTTTCCTTTTAGCCAGCATCACATCAATATTGATTATTATTGCCATTGTTATCACCTCAGACCGTTAAGTCATTTTCAGATTTTATATCAATCGCTTCTTTTAAAAGTCTTTGAAGAACGGCAGCAAAGACGGCGATCACCATTGAAGCAAAGACAGGAACCATCCCGATTATGATGAGTCCAGGAGCATCGTCTAGCTCTGCTACCATATAAACAAATGGCAAAATCACCAAGTACAAACCACTGATTGTCAATGCACAGATTTTGATATTCTTTAGAGATTTAACAGACAATTCAGAGAAAGCTTGGTTCTTGTCAATATAGCTTAAAAGTTTAAAAGCCTGATACAATGCAGCGAAAAATGGTATTACTGATACATACATACCAATTACAATGGGATATAGTATATGGGCATAATCTGGATTTACTGGATTTTTAGGTAACCACGTTAGTCCAAATATACCCAAAGCAAGTACTGGAATTCCAATAAGAATAACAGCCATCCTTAAAAATAATGTTGACCCTCGTTTCATAAAAAGCACCTCACTAATTTATTTTCTATTTGATATTAACACGACATTTATCGTTTTACAATAAAATATTATTCTTTTTAATTATACTATTATCGTTATGTAAATATCCTTTTTAATTTAGACAAAAATAAAAGCATTCCCTTTTTACTAAGAAATGCTCTTTATCTTTCAACTATTTATTCAATACTTTTTAGGCTATCGACGATTTTTACCGCTTCCTTAATGGGACCTTTATAAAAAAAGTGATAAACAAATCCATCATCTGTTTCCCAAGAAAAACTTGTGTATGCAGCACGTCTAGTGCCCAGAATGGTGATATGTCCTTCATGAATGTCTTTGTTTTTTAACCAATTCACTTTCTTCATTGCTTTAAACAAATCATCTGCCTGCTGATAGGGCTCATCTCCATTATCACCATCAAGATACATGGACCACGGGCCACGCTTTGTGTAAATGATTGATCTAATCCACGGTTGGATCCATAACTTAGCTCCATCTTCCTTTTTGTAAAAAACAAATTCACTCGGTCTTTCGCTGGATGTCATGGTTCCAACATAAACGGATAGTTCTCCTATTTTGCTAGACTCAGGTGGATGAAATAACGCAGAATCGTTTGCTCGATAAGGTTTATCCATCGATAAAAAATAAATCATGTACCCATTTTCATAAGCTTTCACTTTAACAGACGTATGCTTTTTTGATTTCCCAGCTTGTTCGCTCCAGTAAGTGGGCAAGTATACGGGAACATTCGTATTTTCCTTCAGGCCTTTTGCGGACGGTCGTAAAAAGTGCACGACTTCTTGTTGCTTTGCGAATGCAGAGAGAAACACCATACTAATAAGGAATAATAGCGCTGGCTTTTTCAAGAAAAACCCTCTTTCAACACATTGATGGTAATTATGTATGAGGAACCGACGGATAAGGAGAAATTTGATCAGCATTATTTTGATGTTCATGTTCCACTTGGCAGGAAGATTCCAAATGTGATTAAAGATTCTGTGCATCGTGTTGTTGATTCACAAAACACGAATTTAAACTTTTATCTGATGACCATATTAGAATTCGAGAATATGGAAAAACTTCAGGAAGCATTTGCAAGCCCAGAAGCAAAACTAGCAGAAGAAGACGGTCCAAATCTTTTTAAATACCTGGAAAAACCTCCGATTATCACTATTATGGAATAGAAAAAATGGGGCGGTCCCTCTACCTCCATTATGAAGGAAGGCCGCGTCCCATTTTAGATTAGTTGAATAAAGGAATAATAGTTACTTCCGACTACCTTTTAATTCCTTAAGTGAATAAAAAGTTCCCTTCCAGCTAATCCCTCCCTTAAATAGCGTAATTAAGCAGGAGCGTAAAAATACATAGATTAGGAGTAAAACAAATATTGGAAATAACAGGACATCATAACCTTTATCCTTTGATAGCTTTCTAGTATAAACCAAATTTAAAATCAAAATCGCAATAATAGAAACACCATTGACAACTGCATACCATCCATCCAACACCCAAAGTCCTAAAAATGGAAGTAAGTAAAAAACGCTCATTCCCAGGATTACCCCAAATAGCATAAAGAGGGAGTAATTAAGCCCGGCAAATATATTTTTTTCTAATCCGTACAACATTGCGGAAAAACTATGGTACCATTCGACCTCGATATCATTTTTTCCTATTAACACTCTTTGTTTTAGTCCATTCTTTTTAACTAACATCCCTAATTGCAAATCATCGTCTGGTCTTAATGAGATCTCTTTGTGTGTTCCGATTTTTTCATAAGCTTCACGGGAAAGTAAATTAAACGCTCCTACCCCAATTCCTAGTTTGGTCTGCCGATCATTATTCGGCTTCCAAGGCCATTTTGACAAATACAATGAAAAGATGAAAAGATGAATAAAGCCTCGAAGCCAAAATTCGCGGGATTTTAAATATGGCAGCAAAGTTAGATGATCTACCTTATTCTTTTGAAAATATACCATTGCTGAACCAATGGTATCTGGTGAAAATTGAATATCAGCATCAGTAAAAAGAAAATAGGTTCCACTCGCAGCTAAATAACCTTGGAGTAAGGCATAATTTTTCCCCAGCCATCCTGTCGGCAGTTCATGGATGTGAATGACTTTGATATCTAGGTTAAAACCTTGGTTTTTTATCTCTTTCATGAAATTCTCTATATTTATTGCGGTATTGTCTGTTGAACGGTCGTTTACAACGATTATTTCGATATTTTCATACTTCTGATGGATTAAAGATTTGAGTGTTTGAACAATCGATTTTTCCTCATCTTTCGCTGCAATAATAATAGATACAAAGGGAGTGTTTGTTATTGGTCCTCTTTCAACCCCCAATTCAGGTACGTGTTTCAACCCTTGCCAGTGTATGAGAAACGTAGCAAACCAATAAGTGAACAAAATGAGACTTATCACTCCAAAGCTAATGAGCATTTCTCTCCTCCCCACAAAAAACTGTTATAAGAAGTAAAAGGACGGACAGTTCTTGTGCTTCCTATTTATTCTTATGCAGTTTTATCATTATTCATTTATATATTTATATTGCAAAATGTTCGTTCCCGGTAGCAATTTACTATTTCTTTATATGATACAGAACATGTGTATTTAAAGGGCTTTTTATCTCAACCTTTGGGTGATTAAAATATTTAATAAAACTCATACCGACTTTTATCATTACGTTCTTCGAAGGAGTATTTACTTCAGCTGTAAAACTATAAATATCACTAAAACCCAATTCCTTAAATCCATATTGTAAACACGCTGCCGCTCCCTCCGTTGCATATCCTTTTCCCCAAGCTTCTTTTTTCAAGCGCCATCCAATTTCTACACATGGTGTAAAATCCGCCTCGAAGTTTGCCCTATGAAATCCTATAAACCCTATAAACTCTTCATTTTCTTTTACTTCGACGGCGTATAACCCAAATCCACATTCTTTAATTTCAGATATAATTGATTTATAAAACACGTTTGTTTCTTCCGTTGATAAGGTGTTAGGAAAATACTTCATTACTTTTACATCCGCATTTAGTCGTATAAATGGCTCTAAGTCTGTTTCCTCCCAGTCGCGTAGTTTCAATCTTGAGGTTTCTATATAAATCATAATACACCACCGAAAAAAGTTTTTTTGGAGAGATTCATCACACATTATTGCAATCTGTAAAAAGTATTAATCCTCTGGCTTTTCGTTCCAAGGAATACAAGCTTCGAATTCTAATCCTCGAAAATAACTAAGTCTAGATTGAACTCATTATAACATCCATCAATTTCATGATTTGCAATTGTAAGGTAAAATCTTAATAGAATCAAAAATATTGAGCTATGAAGCCTTATTAATAAAATATGGATCTGACTAGTAATAGGTCTCTTAAAAAATTTTTTAGAGTAAAGGGGAAAGATAGGAATGACAGAATTAAAGGATTGGAAAAATGGGGCTCACGGATATAAATTCATCGCTTCTTTTAGTGGTGGGAAGGATAGTGTCTTAGCGCTATATAAAGCAATGAAGGATGGAGAAGCACTTGGACTGATTGTCATGCTGGAGGAAGAAGGGAAACGTTCCAGATCCCATGGAATGCCGCCGGAGCTCATACATGCCCAGGCTAAATCAATAGGTTTGCCCGTATATACTGCAGCCGCAAGCTGGACCGATTATGAAAAAGTATTTATGCAACTTTTAGAAAAAGCTAAAAATCAAGGAGCAGAAGTGTTAGTAACTGGAGACTTGGATATTCCTCCTCAAGGCTGTTGGCATGAAAAAGTTACAAAGAATGCTGGATTAAAGCTGGGGATGCCCTTATGGGAAATGAATCATCGTGAAGCTGTCGAAGAGTTCATAAATCTAGGATTTGTAACGATCCTTGTTACTGTTAATCTATCACTTGGTATGCGCGAAGACGATTTAGGACGAATATTAACCTATGAATACGTGAAGGAGCTTGAAGCTCGTGGGATTGATCCCTGCGGAGAAGGTGGAGAGTTCCATACCACAGTAATAGATGGACCCATTTTTAATAATCCTATTCCAGTTCGTAAATGTGCGATTATTAAGAACGGAGAATATGCTTTTTTACCTTTGGAGCTGGATCAGATGGCTGATATGGATACCTTATAATAAAGACTTCCATCAGTGGTTTTTCCTCATCCCCCACTGATGGTTAGTCACATTTATAATAATTTATTAGTAGAAACCTTCACAATAAAATGGATCATCATGGTTTTAAGATAACCTTTATGCAATCATCTTCATGATTATTAAATTTTTCGTAGCCTAAACTTGCCTGTTCTAATGGCAAGGTATGTGTAATTATTGAAGTTGGATCAATTTCCTTTTTTATAATAAGGTCATAAATTTCAGGCATTAAATGTCTAGCTGGTGCTTGCCCCATTCTAATGTTAACGTTTCTTACGAAGAAAGGACCTAGTGGAAACATATTGTAAAGACCCCCGTAAACACCTGTGATTTGAAGCGTACCACCTTTTCTTATCGCCTTCGTAGCAATTTGGATCGGTCCAAGCGTACCACCTTGTAGTTTTAATTTCTGTTCGATAAATTCTAATGGTGATTTTTTTCCATCCATTCCGACACAATCAATTACTACATCTGCTCCACCCTTAGTTACGTCTTTTAGTACTTCCCCCATATCTTCATGTTCTGTAAAGTTAAAGATTTCCACCTTGTTTTCTCGTTTCGCGTGCTCTAGACGATAAGGAAGATAATCAACAGCAATGACTCTTTTAGCACCTTTTAACCACGCAAACTTTTGAGCATATAATCCAATCGGTCCACAGCCTAGTACGATGACGGTATCGCCCTTTTTCATCCCTGAATTGATTACACTCCAATACGCCGTGGGAAGTACATCTGATAAAAACAATAAATTTTCATCCTCTAATTCACAATCCTTTGGAACCACAAAAGGTGTAAAATTGCCAAAGGAACTCTTAAATATTCTGCTTGACCTCCAGGGTAATCCCCAAATTTTTCTGAATAGCCAAAATAACCACCAGAGTCATAATGTGGATTAGAGTTATCACATTGGCTTTCTAGCTGATGATTACAGTAATAACACTTTCCACAACCAACAGTAAAAGGAACAACAACCCGGTCGCCCTTTTTCACTTTCGTTACATCAGGTCCGACTTCTTCCACTATTCCCATCGGTTCGTGTCCGATTACATATCCAATCGGAAGTGGAAAATTACCTTGGTACAAATGTAAATCAGATCCACAAATAGCCGTTGAGGTAACTTTAATAATCACATTTTGTCAAAGAGGGATCCAATTGAATTATAAAAACGAACCTATTGAAGTAAGCTAAAGACGTAAAAGGACTTATTAAAAAAAGTAAAAAACCCAAGTCTGCATTCATTAGACTAAGGTTTTTTTGGTTTTGCAGCTACCATTGTTTTAACAAAGGCTTTTAATCAATATTTATTTTACTTTAGTAGACCGGACTGACAGCCACGGATCAATCGCAAAGGCAAACTGGCCGGTTAGGCAAAGAGATACATGCCCTGCCTCAACATGCTGATAGGTTTTATCTTCACTTGAAATAAGGTCCATGATCGGAAGGATTTGAGATTCTAACACCAATTCATCCCTTGTGGATGTTATCACCAATGTACTACATTTAATATTGGTTAAATCCACCTTCTTACCGTCAATCTTCATTTCACCTTTTACAAGCTTGTTATCTTTGTATAATTCATTCATCATTTGCTTAAATGCTGCACCCGAAAACGTAACGGCATCCTTCATCCATTTGTCCATATTCCGCCACTTGTCTACATACTTTTGATTGTGAGCACGGGTGACCAGGTTAATGGTTGGTCCGATGTTAAATCCTTGCAGCGCCATAAAGATTGCATATAAAAACTCTGATGGAATTACTTCGTAAGCATCTGCAAACCGGTCAAAATTGATTGTCCCGTTTTGGAGTGCTTTAACCCATTTATTAGGAGCAATAGCGTCGCTATAGTCAATTGGAACTGCTGCCAGTATGAGATTTTTGATTGGCAATTCTGTTAGTGATGTTAGCATTGCTGAAAGCATTCCACCAATACAATAACCCACCAAAGATATATCTTCTGCACCTGAATGCCTTAAGGCTCGTTTTACCGCAACTTCCAGATAGTCAATAAGGTAGTTATCCAAAGTGAGGTCCTTGTCTTCCAAGCCAGGAGAACCCCAATCTAGCAAATAGACATCGTACCCCTGTTTTGTAAGGTTGCCCACGACACTTCCTTCCTCAGAGATATCCAGAATATACGCTTTATTTAATAGAGAATACACCAAAAACAAGGGGGTGTTATACTTTTTCTCAGGTGCATGGTGATACCACAAAACAGATTTGTTTTTTTTCCAGACTCCTTTTCTAGGTGTAGACTTAATATCAGGCTTTGGTTCACTCAATACTTTATAAATAGTGTTCCACCGCTGCTTCTCAGTTTCAAAGTTGAGAACAGGGATATTTACTAGTGATTTAACCGCCATCATTTATTCCACCTTCACCATTATTTTCCTGACAGAACTGGCTCTACTTTTTCTTTTTGCAAAAGCTTCTTCATCTCATCAAACTCAAATTGCATATTTGATAATTTTGCTAGCTCCTGTGATGTTTTTTGCCATTCAGCATGGAGATGTTTGGTGTATTCTATGATTTCGGCTAGCATTTTATTTTGTTCCTCTGTAGCTAAAGCAAAGTTTTCTTGCAAATTCCAGATTTGCTCTTCAAGAATATCTATTTTTTCTTCAGCTTGAATGGTTTGTTTGACCGCATTGGCTACATCATTTTTGGTTGGTAGATTCATATAATTAGCCATTAATTCCCGATTTCTTTTTAACATCTCTATATATCTAGAATTTGCTTGAATGCCAACCTTAGTTATTTGGATCAATGGGTTGTTATTAAGAGATTGAAATAGTAATCCATTTAAACTTTTTTCCCACATTTCACTTACTTGTCTAAATGAATCATAAGGATTATTATCGGACATGCTCTCTCACCTCTGTTTGATTTTTTTGTGTTCTCCTACACATGTTTTTTCGGTTGTTTCCTCTTCACTCCTCTCAAATGAATGAGTACTCATTCATTACTTATTACCTGTATTTTATATTGGAAAATTGTAACTTACAATAGCCCAAATTGAAGATTCTGAAAACATTTAAAAAATTTTTCGGCCAGATTTCCTTCATTGTCCACCAACTGTACGACTGTTAATATATACAAGTGTTTAGTTGATGGATGGATTACAGTTGAGGATCTTTTAAATTACAAAAAAAAAGGAACTACGTTAACACAGTCCCTTCTTTCTTTGATTTCCAAACGTTATCATTATTTATTGTTAACAGACCAGGCGATTTCGAGGAAATCATTAAAGGTTTGGATATTCGGTTCTTCTGAGCGATCCTTTAAATTAATGGCTGAGGTTATGATTGAATCAGTGACATGTTGGAGGATAGTGATTGAGCCATCCTTTAATTCATTCTTAATAACATTTTCACCTAGTATGGCATATCCTGTTCCATTTAGGACCGCTCTTTTAATCATCTCATCACTTCCACCAACCATTATCGTGGTATGCGGGTGAAATCCGCCTTTTTTGAAAAATTGGTCAATAATATTGCTAAAACTGCAATTATTATCATATGAAATAAAGGGATATTCACTTAAAATTTCATGAATACCTTTGCCCCTACTAATGTCTGATGAGGCCACCAAAAAGGTCTGTTCTTCCTCTAAATAGGTTTTTCTTATATCAGTTTCATTACATGGACTTGCAATGATTGCAATCTCTGCCACACAATCCCTTACACTTTGGATTGCATGGACACTGTTCAGTGGAAGAAGTCTTACTCTTACGTTGGGGTACATTTCCATGTACGTCCTTATTAACGGTGAAAGATGCCGTGTACAATAATATTCAGAGGCTGCAATCGTAAGAACACCAGTTGGTTCGCGTAATTCTTCCATATCTATTTCTATTTTTTCAATAAGGTCAAATAAATGATCAACATGGGCCTTTAGCTTTTTACCAGCCGTTGTTAGTAGCGTCTTTTTCCCAACTCTGGTTAATAAAGTATGATTGAGTTCTTTTTCTAACGATTGCATTTGTAACGTAATGGTAGGCTGCGTATATTTCAAACGTTTGGCTGCCTTCGTTATATTTAACTCTTCAGCTACCACTTGAAATGTCTTTAAATTTCTTAGTTCCATCCCATCCCCGCTTTACTTTAACAATAGTTATTTTCCATTACTTGGTTAGGTTCTTTATTCCCTATTATTATACCAATAATAATTCCCCATTTGTCATGGGGAAGGAAAACTTTACAACGGATATAGGATGGATTGAAGGTTATCTTCTGCTGCTTACTTATTAAAAGATAATGTATAAAAGATTTTAATGATAATTACGTTAATAAAACAAGATTTCTTTAACTCTTACCATTATTTTGTCTGGTAGGCATATTCTCTCTTCATTGTTAGCGGTCGTTCTAACAATTTTTCGCCAAATAACGATCCCATAAGTGCTACGGCAACGAGTGCCGTTCTATTTCGTTCATCGAGAATGGGGTTTACCTCTACAAATTCAGCTGAAGTAATGATTTCAGCATCTGCTAACATTTCCATGGCGAGATGGCTTTCACGGTAACTTATCCCACCTAATACAGGAGTTCCAACCCCTGGACATTCTTTTGGATCGAGTCCATCCAAATCTAATGATAAGTGTACACCATCGGTTCCTTTTAAATACTCGATTGACTCTTCCATCACCTTTGTCATACCTAATCGATCAATTTCGTGCATGGTGTATACCTTTATCCCAAGCTCTTTAATCAAATCCTTCTCACCGTCATCAAGATCTCGGGCACCAATAATGACGACATTTTCAGGTTTAATTTTTGGGGCGTACCCGCCGATATTCGTTAGTAAAGGATGACCAAATCCTAAACTTGCTGCCAGAGGCATCCCATGAATATTACCAGAAGGAGACGTTTCCTCTGTGTTCAAATCCCCGTGTGCATCATACCAAATCACACCAAGATTCGAATAATGACGGGATACACCAGCCAAGGTTCCAATTGCAATGCTATGATCTCCTCCAAAAATCAAGGGAAAATCATTTCTTCCAATGATTTTTTCTACTTTTTCAGCTAAATCCAGACTAGCATTCACCACTGCCTCTAAGTTTTTCAAGTTGGAATGTTTAGCAGTACCCCTGACCGCAGGCTCAATGTCAATGTTACCAAGGTCCGTTACAGTGTGACCTATATTTTCTAACCGTTCCACAACACCTGCGTAGCGAATGGCACTTGGCCCCATGTCCACCCCACGTCTTGACTGACCTAAATCCATCGGTACTCCTAAAATTGAAATATTCTTCTCCATCATTATGGCCCCCTTGATAAGTATAAGAATATTCTAATCTTTTTAATCAAATTGAATCAACTAGACTAACAGACTTTATATATATTCAAAAATAACCTTTAATCAAGAGCTATTGTCATGGAGTAGAACTTAGATAGAATGGAACTATTACACTAGTAAAGTATGCAAGATTCGATTAAAATGGAGGGTGGCTTTTTGTATTTTTATAAGTTGATTATGGATTTTAACCCTTTACCCATTCCTTTTTTAACATTTTTTTACTATTAAATTTTCTTATAGTTGGTGTTTGACTTTTTTATTGAATTGTTGGAAAATTTCCTCAATATTCATTATTTCATAGATTGGGGTTGAGGGTATGATAGATTGGAAAAGTATTAATGAAGAAGGTTTGTTAGCTCCCACAATGGCAAAAGATTTTCCAAACCTGCCGGTGGTAAAATCAGAGGGATTGTTTTATGTAGGTGTTGACGGCAGAAAATATCTAGATTTCACCTCTGGTATTGCAACTGAAAATACAGGACACAGACATCCAAGAGTGATTGCAGCAATAAAAGACCAAGTTGACCATTTAGTTCACGGTCCGATTGGGATCATCAATTACGAGTCTATTATTACATTAGCCAAAAAAATGAAAGCGGTTTTACCAGAGCCTTTAGACTGTTTTTTCTTTGGAAATAGCGGTGCCGAGGCGATTGAAGGTGCAGTTAAATTAGCAAGACATGTGACGAAAAGACCCTATGTTGTATCGTTCCTTGGAGGATTCCATGGTAGAACGATGGGAGCCCTAAGTCTTACTACCTCTAAAAGTAAATACAGAAGGAATTTACCTGTTGGAGCCAATATGACGTATCAATTACCGTATGCTCAGATTTCGGAAACTCCACTAGGATATAACCATGACGAATATTGGTCTAGACACGTTGAAAAGGACTTTGAACGACTCTTTAATCACCAAGTAGCCCCAGATGAAGTAGCAGCTGTTATTTTGGAACCAGTGTTAGGAGAAGGCGGTTATGTTATCCCGCCAAAGGCTTGGCTGCAAAAAATAAGGGAAATCTGCGATCGCGAAGGAATTTTGTTAATCTTTGATGAAGTTCAAACCGGTTTTGGACGTACTGGAGACTGGTTTGCCGCCAATCGATTTGGAGTGACCCCCGATATAATGGCGATTGCAAAAGGGATTGCCAGCGGATTACCACTTAGTGCCACTGTTGCATCACAAGAATTAATGGAACAATGGGCCATTGGCAGCCATAGTACAACATTTGGCGGAAATCCTGTCGCATGTGCTGCAGCGTGTGCAACGATTGATGTTCTAAGAGATGAAGGTTTAGTTGAAAATGCTAGAATGTTAGGTGACTATGCATTAAATAAATTAATAGCTCTTCAAGAAAAACACCCTGCGATTGGGACCGTACGTGGGATTGGGTTGATGTTGGGTATTGAAATTGTCCATCCTGAAACGGGGGAACCAAATGGTAAAGGGTTAATGAACATTCTTGAGAAGTGTCTAGACAAGGGAGTCATTTTCTATTTAAGTGGTAATAAAGGTGAAGTCATCCGAATGATGCCCCCGCTTACTATCGATAAAGAACATTTGGATCTTGGTATATCCTTGCTGGAAGAAGCGGTCACTGAATACGAAATAGAATCTAATTTGGGGGTTTATAGATGAATATACTTGATACGCTTGTACTTCTCCTGTATTTTGGTGTACTGATGGTTGTAGGGATTATTGGAATCAAAAAGGCAAAGTCAGAAAAAGATTTTTTACTGGCAGGAAGCCGTTTAGGCTACTTTAGCCATGTCGGTTGTTTAGCTGCGGTCATTATTGGCGGTGCGGCAACGGTTCGACCACTTTAGGATATGATGTGGGTATTTCCGGTTTTTGGTTTGTTTCAATGATGGGCTTTGGTATCGCTGCATTGGGATTATTCGTTGTGAATAAGATAGGCGGTTATGAGGTTTTTACGATCAGTCAGCTGCTCGGAAAGCGTTTTGGTGAAGGGACTCAACTCATTAGTGCGATTGTTACTAGCATCTACACTCTTATGATCGTCGTAACCCAAGTAATTGGTATGGGAAATGTCATTCACGTGTTACTCGGCTGGCCGGTTATTCCTTCTATGTTTATTGGTGGTGGAATCGTCCTCTTTTATACCATTCTAGGTGGAATGTGGAGTATCACATTAACTGATATTATTCAATTTGCTGTGATGACTATAGGTGTATTCTTTATCATGTTCCCTTATAGCGTTGATAGTGTTGGTGGATTAACGGCCCTTTTCCATAGTATGCCAGAAAGTCATAATAGCCTGACTAACATTGGTTGGGATCGAATTTTTCAATACTTTTTATTATACTTTTTTGGATTAATGGTTTCTCAAGATATTTGGCAGCGTGTCTTTACAGCAAAGAACCAAAAGGTAATGAAAAGCAGTGCTGTCTCTGCTGGTGTGTATAGTGTTTTTTATGCCTTAGCACTAAGTATTGTTGGTATGTGTGCATTCGTACTTCTCCCGAATTTAGGGAGCTCTCAATCTGCTTTTACTAGTTTGGCAATAGAAATTTTACCTCCAGGCTTAATGGGACTTGTCCTTGCAAGTGTTTGTTCTGCACTCATGTCGAATGCATCTGGAGCCATCTTTGCCTCTGCAACTTTAATCACGAATGATATTATTAAGGTTTACTCAAAAAAGAAGATGAACGATAAAGAGGTTATCAAAACGTCTCGGATTGTCACACTCGGATTAGGTGTGATATCGATTATTTTCTCAATCTGGATTCAAAACATCCTTGTTGCATTAGATATGGCTTATGCGATTTTATCTGGTGCGATATTCGTCCCGCTGATTATTGGTCTATATTGGAAGCGTGTAACAAGTAAAGCTGCTTTTTATTCAATTATCGCTAGTTCACTCGTCATCTTTATTACTTTCATGATCTATGGTATCACGTCAACACTGCCAATCATTTACGGTTTAGTTACAGGTGTCATTGTAATCGTAAGTCTAACACTGATGAATCCTGCTGCTATTCAGATACACGAGAGCAATCTTAAAACGACCAATCATAAATAAAAACGGAAAAGGGGCTTGTTTGATGCCCCTTTTCCGTTTTTATTTATCCTCACTTCAAAGGTTTACCTCGGATTTTTATATTTTTATCCATTCAATGAGTTCTGATATTGCGTCTTCAAAATCAATAACAACTGTACCATCTTCAGGAATTTCACCTATTCTGTTTTCAAATTCATCTAACAGGACAGAAAGCTCCTCCATGTTCTCATAAGATGGTTGTTTCTTTTTTTTATGTTGTTTCGCTTTTTGCAGAAGGTCACTGAAATATTCATCGTCCCCGATTTCGTCAATGCCACTCCAAACCTCTTGTAATGCACTCTCTAATTTTTGAACAGAAGAATGCAGTTTTTGTAATTTCTCTATGGTTGTGTCCATAACATATTTCTCCTTCCTATTCCAAACCCATTTCATTTAATAATTTCTTTAACTGGATTAACTCCTCTTTTGATAGGGTAATACCTTTGCCCATTTTCTCATGGCTTTGGTCCCAATCCCGCAAATCATATTTCGGCTAACGGTCGTTCCAACTGATGAGATTTAGTTCCTTGTTCCATCCCTTCGCACCTTCTGAAATGATTCCTATCGTTTCCTTTATTTCATATATTAAGCTCGCCATTATTACACCCCTTTTAGGTTCTCTACAATAATCTTCCCTTTATATAAGATAGACACCAAAAAATCTTGAAAAAAACATCCAATTTTTTTAAAAAAAATGTGATCGTTTTATTTGTTGTGTTATATAATAACTAATAATAATAAAACTGTTATATAACATTAAGAAAAGGGGTAATGAAGATGAACAAAACAGATTCAATCGCACGGAGAATTCTTGGTTGGAAGTTAAATAGATGGGACCGCTGGTTTGATTATGAAAAAGGTGTTTTCATCCATGATTCTGAATTTCAACCTGAGAAAAATCTTGAACATGCCATGCTTATCGTTAAAAGACTAGAGGAATTCGGGTTTACTTTTTCAACAGCTGGAGAATCCGAAGTTAGCTTTAATAATATTCGCGCGAAAGGTGAAACATTAGCACAAGCCATTACCAATGGAGCCTATTCCATCATTGAACAACACTCCGTCGCCAACACCACTAGAATCTGGAGCACTCTGTGTTAACAAGTTTGTAAAATTTCTCCATTTTAAATTAATAAAATAGCAAAAAGAGTCCCAAGACACTTAATTCGTCTCAGGACTCTTTATATATATTATTCCGCTTCACCTACAACAGTAAATCTTTCGTTCAGGTGCTTAAGATTTTCAACTTCATCTGCTACTGCAATCGCAAAGTCAGCATAGCTGATATAACTTTCTCCTTTTGAATTAACAAGGAGGTGATCTTTACCCGCTTGATAAGATCCCGTTCTTTTTCCTTCTGGATTGAAAATTGCAGAAGGGCTGATAAATGTCCATGTTAAATCAGAAGTCTCCTGTAATTCTTGTAGGTTCCTTGCTTGACCTTGTGCAGTTGGTTTAAACATATCCGGAAATTCAGGAGTGTCAATTACTCTTACTGTTTTATTCTCGTCGACAAAAAGACTTCCAGCTCCTCCGACAACCATTAATCTTGTACCTGTCTCTTTTAACGCCTCGATTAATGCGTGACCCGCATCCACATGAGCTTGTTCTTCTCCAAGCGGCGCTCCAAAGGCATTAATAACAACATCAAACGCTCTTAAATCATCAGATGTTAAATCGAATACATTTTTCTCAATGACTGCAACATTTTTATCTTGAATTTTAGATGCATCTCTTACGATAGTTGTAACGTTGTGTCCCCGATTTCCTGCTTTTCCACTTGCTCCAATAACTGCGATGTTCATTATGATTTCCTCCAATTATATAATATAGTTGCTTGTTGCCTTTTTTATCAATGGAGCAACCTCAGCTGCCAATAATTCAATGTTTTTGGCTACTTTATTAAAAGGTAACCCGCCTATATCCACTTGTGCTAGAAAACGTTTATGACCAAAAAGCTCGTGCTGATGAAGAACTTTCTCGACAATTTGCTGCGGACTTCCTACGAACAAAGCGGTATTTGGACTTGCCATATGCTCGAAGTCCTCCCTTGACATTCTTGTCCCCATCCCTCGTTGGCGATTCACATAGGACCAATAATTTGAATAATAAGGAAAGAACTCGTCTTTGGCTTGCTGTGTAGTTTCAGCAATGAAAGCATGGCCTGTTACACCCACCTTTAAAACATCAGGTGAATGACCTGCTTCTATTCCCGCCTTCCGGTAAAGATCCACAAGGTGTTTGAAACGCAATGGATCTCCGCCTAAAATGGCCAGCGCCATGCCAACTCCAAATTTCCCTGCACGGACGGCACTATCAGGCGTCCCGCCAACACCAATCCAAATCGGTATTTGCTCTTGTAGAGGTCGTGGTGAAATTTCTGCATTCCTTAAGGGAGAACGAAAATCACCCGTCCAAGTGACTCTTTCATTTTTATTTAGCTGCAATAGCAATTCCATATGTTCGGAAAAAAGCTCATCATAGTCGTTGGTACTGTACCCAAAAAGCGGGAATGATTCTATAAAAGCTCCTCGGCCAGCCAAGATTTCTGCACGACCATCAGAGAGCAAATCCAATGTGGCAAAATCCTCGAATAAGCGAACCGGGTCAAGCGTACTTAACACACTTGTAGTACTGGTTAATTTAATTCGATTTGTTGCTTGTGCAATAGCAGCTAAAATAACTGCAGGAGAAGAGGAAGCATAATCCAAACGGTGATGTTCCCCTACCCCAAAAACATCTAGACCAGCTTCATCCGCAAGCTTTGCCGCTTGTATCATTTCCTTCATTCGTTGTTTGGGGGTTATCGTTTTGTTCGTCAAGGGATCCGGACCGATATCAGCAAGTGTATAAATTCCTATTTCAATGCCGTTATGATTACTAGTAGACATTCGGAGTCCTCCTTATCTAAACTGCTAACTCAACTTTGTTTCCAGAAGGGTCATGAGTTATAAAAGAATGGTTTACTTCCATAACATGGGCACCAATCTTTTTCAAATTAGATACGCATTTGTTCCGTACTTCATCATTAGGCAAAATGAGTGTAAAAGATTCTAAACCTACACTATTTAAGGAAGGAGTTGGTGCCCCTGCCCCATTCCATGTATTGAGTCCGATGTGATGGTGATACTTTCCAGCGGAAAGAAATAGCGCCTGCCCGCCATATCGATTGACCACATCAAATCCAAGTCCTTTAACATAAAATTCTTCTGTCCTCTTTAATTCAGAAACATGCAAATGAATATGACCCATTACCGTTCCTTCCGGCATTCCCTTCCACTTCTCACCTGGTTTAACAATAGTCAATAGATTTTCAAAATCTAGTGGATCTACCGTCATAGCCACTTCTTCGCCTTTCCATCTCCATTCAGAAGGATCCCGATCGATATAAATTTCAATACCATTTCCATCTGGATCATTTAAATACAATGCCTCACTTACAAGGTGGTCTGAAGACCCAAATTTTATCCCCTTGTTCACCAAGTGAATCACAATATTGGCTAAATCTGTTCTTTCTGGTAATAGGATAGCGAAATGATATAAGCCTGTTGTTCTTCCTTGTTTTGGAATGACCTGGTCAGGTTGTTCAAGTGATAAAATGCTTACTTTTCCATCACTTGTTAGTTTTACCGTTGAAATGGATTGTTCTAAAATATCGAAACCAAGTACATCTTGATAGAATTTTAATGAACGCTCTAAATTTTCTACCTTAATTTTGACATGCCCCACAAATGTAGTTGGTTTTGTGTGAAATCCCATAAAACCCCTCCTAGAGTCATTTTTCTTATGATAATTTGTCAGCTAAAAACAAATAACAGTCAGTTACTTTATGTAAGTTAGTATATTAATGTTATTATATATTGTCAAGTAACTAGATTTACTTTTGTTAACGAATAACATTTTGTGGTATACTATAAATAAGAGAGGTGTAATGTAGTATGAAACAACCTACTATATGTCCAAAATTTGAAAAAGCCATCTCACTACTCAGTCAAAGATGGAGTGCATTAGTTATTTATCAGCTATTATCTGGTTCGCAACGGTTTACTGAAATTCAGTCCGCCATTGGCATAAGTGGTAAAGTATTATCCGATCGTTTAAAGGATTTAGAACACCAAGGAATAGTAAAACGTGAGGTCATACCCGAAACACCAGTCATTATTGAGTACTCATTAACCGATAAAGGTCGTTCACTAGAAGCGGTCCTACGAGAAATAGAGAGCTGGTCTCAGCTTTGGGTGAAACCGGAACCCGAGTTATCTTAAATGCCGAAGCATAACTTTTTATGAAAAATAAAATAAAACGAAAATAGACAAGAGCAGGATACCTAAGTAAGGTTCCTGCTCTTGTCTCTATCATAGGGACGGTTCCCATGGCTTTTAATGAAGTTAGTTCTGACCAAAAGAACCGTCCCCCTGGCAACTATATGCTCTTTGCGTTTGTAGCTACTGTTGATATTTTTCGTTTTTTTACCATCTGACGAATATTGGAAATACTAAAGATTACTAAAGCAATCCAGATACATGAAAAAGTAACAGCATGGTCCTTCGTAAATGACTCCCCGTATATAAGTACTCCAAGTAGTAAACTAATAGTCGGAGCAATATATTGTAAGAAGCCCACGAGGTAAAGGGGAATCTTTTGTGCCCCAATACCAAACCATAATAGCGGCAAGGCTGTGGCGATTCCTGATCCTAGTAATAATAAATCAACTTTAAGGGACCCTGTCGCGAAGCTATGCTGACCATTTATACCTAAATAAGCTAAAAACAATAAAGCAAACGGTACTATAAACAATGTTTCCAGTAACAAACCTAAAATGGAATCCACTTTTATTAGTTTCTTTGACAGTCCATAAAAACCAAAGGATAGTGCTAATATCAGTGCAATCCATGGAAAAGTTCCAAGCGATACCGTCATATAGACTACACCGATTCCGGCTACCGCAAATGAGACTGCCTGCCACCTATTCATCTTTTCACCTAAGACAAAAACCCCTAACAATACAGCGACAAGCGGGTTGATAAAGTAGCCTAAACTTGCCTCCACGATGTGGTTTGTATTCACAGCAAATATATAAACGAACCAGTTAATACTAATTAATAGCGAAGCAAGGAAAAGTCCAAGCCATGTTTTTTTCTGTTTCATTTGAACTTGAAAAAAGTTTTTTAATAGTTTTCGCTTCAAAATACCTACTATCAGTAAAACGAAAATAAAAGACCAAATGACTCGATGAGCCAAAATTTCAAGCGCTGAAACTTGATCTATAAATTTCCAATAGATAGGTAAAACTCCCCAAAATATATATGCACCGGCCGTATAGTAAATTCCTTTTGTATGTTCACGTTCCATATCTTTTTTCACCTTATTTCAGTTTTATCGTAGTTGTTAAACACGCTCTTAAAAAACATATGTAATTATATCACACTATTCTTTTTATACTAGGATTATTACACTTTAACATTACTGTAAATTTACCATTACCGATGACTCATTAACAGGGAGTATCTTCAAAGGAGCGTTTCTGCTTTATCCAGGAACGCTCCTTTGATTTTAAGTTTGATGAATAGTTTTTAACAATTTATTTGTTTGAAGATACCTCACTTTATTCATTAATCCTTTATGGATGTATCTTTCTCTACATTTTTCGGTTGAAGAGGATTGTTTTCTAAAATAGTTTCTACTTCTTCATACCCCTCTAGAAAAGCAAAGTTATATCTTGCTGGAAGCGCGAAAACATATTCATTATTTTGGCCCAGCATTGTTGGACCAACCGGTGCAGCACCAATATGAAATTCCCCCTTTTCAAGTGAGGACCATTGTTCAAGAGAAAAAATCATAATCGGAATATCTTGTCTTGGTTTAGCCTCCGTCCATTCAGGATGTCTTATTAATAGGATTGGACCACTTTCCATTTGTTGTTGATCTGTAGCTATACCATCCCAAGAATCCGATACAATCTGATAGCCCTCCCAACTTATTGGTAACGTAAAGGTAAATCCATATTCTACATTTTCATAAAGGTTTTCTACCGTTTCATTTTGATCTATATCCTCTTTATCATTGTTTTTATCTACTGTAGTTTCTCCTTTACCTTGTTGCCCTTGTTGATTTGAATCGAGACCTACTATCGGAATCATAAGAATAGCGAATAACACGAATGCAGTAATACCTACTAATCCTAATGAAATCTTTTTCATTATTACCATTCTTTTTTTCTTCATATCATATGAATTCGCAAATTGTATTAGATTTTCATGAATGATATCTTGGGTTTCTTTCGTAAACTTTTTATCGTAATCAGGTTCTGATAATGATCGAATTTTTTTCTCTAAATCATAAAACCTCTCATTCTTTTTCATGAGAAAATCCTCCTGTACTTTTTTGAAGTGACTTTAACGCACGATGGTAGGTAGATCGAACCTTATTTTCATTCCAATTTAGTATGGAGGCTGTTTCAGATACAGAGAGTTCTTTAATGCCTCTAAGGATGATCACATCTCGATAATTTGCTTTTAGTGATTGTATTGCCTGATAAAGCATTTTGTTATTTTCATTGAGTTGGAGAATCTTCTCCGGTGTCTCCTTATCACTTTGCTCATCCCTGAACCAAATCATTTGTTTCATCCTTACACGCTTCCTTTTTCTCATTTCATCTATCCCCACATGACGTGCAATTGAAATTAGCCAGGTTTTAGGGCTTGCTTTATGCTGATAAGTATCAAAACCTTTAATAGCTCGGATAAAAACTTCCTGCACCAGATCTTCTACGTCACTTGACCCAATGTAATAAACTAAAAAATGGTATATATCTTTGTTGTACAAGTAATACCACTCAGAAATTATGTTGCTATTCATCCGCTGGTCAACTCCATTTTTCCTCCAATTTTTTATACTCATAAATTAGTCGAATCAGTGGAACATTTATGTCACTTTTTACAAATATTTTTAAAGATTTTATACCACCAATACTAACGCCCTCCTTAGAAGCAAAAAAAAAGAGCTTGAAATACCAAGCTCTGTTCAATAATCCTTTATAGGTAACCCTTAGATAACACATTTCTTATGTCTCTTCTCGGAAAAATCAGCTGCAGCATTTTTCCTTTGACAACTTTATCTTTAATGAGAGTATTTTTCTGCTCTCGATTTGCGAATATAGTGGATAATGAATGTCACAACAAATGATAAAACCAAGAAACCGATAAAAATTTCGTTTGCAATGTGAATATCAACCAGCGTTAATCCCATTTTAATTGCAATAAAGGTGATCAAAATGTAGGCAGTTGTTTCGAGCTCAGGCACCCTGTCCATTAAGGCAATGAAGAAGGTTGCCACACCCCTCATTAGTAGAATCCCAATCATCCCGCCAAGTAAGATGACCCAAACTTCTTCAGATACAGCGAGTGCTGTTAAGATACTATCCACCGAAAAGGCTAAGTCCATAAGCTCTACTGAGATAACGGTTGCCCAGAAGAACCCAAATGTTTTCACTAACCAGCCTTTTGGTTGAACTTGTCCTTCCCCTTCTCCTGCCTCTTTGTGCAGTAGCTTGTCTTTAAAGAATATAACCGCAAGCCACAACAAGTATAGAGCTCCAATTAATTTAATCCACCATAATTTTATTAAAAACGTTCCCAAGCCGATGAAGATAAATCGGAATAGATAAGCTCCCCAAAGTCCATATACTAGGGCTTTCTTTTGCTGCTCTTTAGGTAGTGGCTTAACAAATGCAGACAATACCAATGCATTATCCGCGGATAATATACATTCAAGTACGGCTAATGAAAGGATTAACCCCCAAGCTTTTGGTGAGGATAACACTTCCGCCCACATATGCCAATCTAACATTGAGGTATAGGTCGAAACAATTCCTTCCCACATTTTGCATTTCTCCTTGAATTTTACACTGTATTTTCATTATGCATTTCTTCGTTACCATTTAGTCACTGTCAATTTTTCCAGTAATTTATTTAATTTTTTGAGACCATTGATGATTTCGAGTAACGATTGCTCTGTTTCCCCTTGAATGGAATTTGAAATTTTCTCGATTAATTCTTGATTGATTTCCTCTACCACAGTTTTTCCCTTTTCTGAGAGAGCAACCTTTACCACTCTCTCATCGCCTTCATCTCTTACACGTACAATAAGACCTTTACCTTCGAGCTTTTTGCACATCGTTGAAATATTGGTTCCGGCAATATGTAAGCGGCTGGCTAAAGTGCCGATTGTATGCGAACCATGCTGATCTATTTCTAAAAGAATTCTCCCCTGCAATGTGGTAATCCCATGGTGGTCACATAAAGTGATTATTAAATTACTTGTTCTTTCATTTATTTGCCTGGTATAGCTCCAAAGGATATTTTTAAAATCAATTACATCCATGTTTACCTCCTAATAATTATAATCTATATTATATATGATTTATATATATAATAGATTATATACTTAATAATATCAAATCGTATTTTAATGATTATTTATTAGAAGTAGTTCAAACAATAATGATATTCCGTAATAGGAGTAATATCATTGGAACATACCTGGCTTTCTCTTGTACCCTTTCTAATTGTAATAGCCATGTCGATTTGGCTGAAAAATATCTTACCTGGTCTTGTGGTGGGTCTTCTCGTAGGCTCTTTGATATTTACTTCGGATATTTTAGATGGGACCATTCAAAGTGTTACTTATATGGTGACCACTTTGTCGGATGAAACCAACATAAAAATCATTGGATTTCTTTATTTATTTGGCGGTCTTGTGGGGATGATGAACATTTCTGGAGGGATTAAAGGTTTTTCAGAATGGGTTGGGACGAAGATAAAGAATGAACGCGGGTTGCTTGGTTTGATCTGGCTTACCCTCCCTTTTACCTTTATGATGCCGATGTTTCGAATCATGATGATTGGACCTGTCGTCAAATCGCTTGCGAAAAAAATGAATGTCTCGAAGCAGAAAGTCGGACTGACGATGGACATTTCAACAGAGTCAGTCATTGTCCTCTTACCAGTCGCGACTGCATTTGTTGGGTTCATGGTTTCTTTAGTGGAAGGCAGTATCCGGGATTTGAATTTTGGAATGTCGCCCTATGAGGTATTCTTATTAAGTATTCTGTTTAATTTCTTTGCCATTTCCACGCTAATCATTGGATTAATCCAAACCTTTTGGATTCCTAGTAAAAAGGATTCGAATGTAAAAGGTGTTCAAGAGCAGATGGAAGAAGAAGAGCATGAATTTCACCGAATCGGCATTAAAAAAGAACTTTCGATGGTAAAAGCTCAGCCGTGGAACTTGATTGTGCCAGTCTTTTTGCTGTTAGGTTTATCTTTGTTCTTATTATGGCAGGACGGTAAAAGTAAAGGTGCTAAAACCGTATTCGATGCCTTTTCTATCGCAGATGCCACTTTTGTCATGCTATTAGCCGTTTTTATCACTCTTATCCTCTCATTCATTTTTTATATTATTAGACGGCAACATCTTAGTGAGCTATTGTACCATTTTTATGATGGCGGGAATCAGATGATGGAGGCTATTAGTCTGCTCGTGTTAATATGGTCATTAACCCTTTCAGCCGAGGACCTGGGTTTTTCTACCTTTATTAGTTCAACCTTAGGTGCATTTTTACCAGCTTGGTTAACGCCAGCTACAATCTTCCTGCTCGGGTCTGTTGTGGGCTATTTTATTGGTTCCTCGTGGGGAACATGGGGATTATTTATGCCATTGGGCGTTAGTTTGGCGGTTTCAACCGGTGCGTCTATCCCATTAACCGTAGGTGCTGTATTTGCCAGTGGAGCCTTTGGGGCATTGGCCTCACCATTAGGAGATACCACCATTACGACCGCCTCTATTATGGATTTGCCAATAGTCGAGTATGCACGATATAAATTGAAGGTTTCAGTCATTGGAGGGGTCATTTCAATCGTTTTCTATCTTGTGGCTGCCTTCTTTATTTGATATATCTACACACTTTTTCAAGATATCTACACAAAATTACTCGATATCTACAGATCTGTGATAAATAGTAAACGACCTAAGAAAAGTCGGGGTAACTTTTCTTAGGTCGAAATTTGTTGAAAGCAGAAAATAAACCCCTCAGCGTGTATTTTTAATCTTGCATAGCTCCTGCCTCTCGGGAAGTCATTGAACCTTGTCCCAGCCTTACATCTTTTTGAATTTCTTGTTTTACCTTTTGTGGATCAGTTCCTGCAAATTCTGGTTTCATAATAGAACCTAACTTCTGGTTAGCTTGTTGATCAGGATGCATCCTAGTCCTCCTTAATTATCGTATCATTCTCTTATTATTTACAGATCTACTGCAAAATTAATCTTTCTGATCCTGAAACAAATCAATAAAAGCCCAGTTCACTTAACTGAGCTTTTCTTTAGGTTACCTGGGGTAAAAGAATAATAAATTCTGTCCCGATACCTTTTTCACTATTTACTTGTATTTTCCCCTTGAAAGAACGGATAATTTGAAAACTCACCATCATTCCCAATCCTGTCCCACTTTCTTTTAAAGAATAATACGGAGATCCAAGCATATCAATTTGCTTTTTTGTCATACCAATTCCTTGGTCCTTAATGACAATTTTTATATATCCGTCATCCGTTGAAGTACATGTAATCCAAACCATACCACCATTCGGCATAGATTCTATCGCATTCTTCAAAATATTAATTAAAGACTGGTTCAATTTTTGAGGATTTGCATATATCCAACAGTTATCTCGAATATCAGTTTTAATCTCAACATTACGATTCAAGGTGTAGCTTTGAATAATATTTACTACACGTTGTATCTGATAACCTATGTTGATTCTTTCCTTATCATAAATAGATGGTTTTCCAAAAGATAAAAAATCATTAATAATTTCATTTGCACGGTCTAGTTCTTCAAGAGATATTTGGATATATTCCTTCTTTTTTTCTGGCAAATCAGGTTCGTTCAGAAGTTGCAGAAAGCCGCGAGTCGCTTGCATCGGATTTCTAATCTCATGTGCGAAAACACTCGTTAACTCACCTATAACTCGTAATTTTTCTGACTTTTGCATTTCTAAGCTCAGCTGGTGAACTTCCCTGATTGCTTCAATTAACATAGCGAAGCACCAAGTCACAACCGTTGCAAAAATAAGATGAATAATCGGAACTGTAAGATACTCTTTGGAAAAACCTCTAAGAATTCCTAACAACGTTAAACCCATCAGACAGTAGGAAAAAGAAAGACCAACAGCAATTTTAACCCTCATATCTTTTTTCGAATTGGTAAACGATTTTTGATAATACACTATTAAAGGCAGAGATAACATTAAGACAAGAACTGTATTATAAAAACCTATATCAATTCCAAAAGATAGCCGATAAAGGATGATTAGGGCTGATAGGAGGATTCCTGCCCAAAATCCGCCATATAACGTACCAAATAATAGAGGAATAACTCTTAACTCTAAACGAGCATTTTGACCAAAAACCACAGGAAAGGACATGCAAGCTATTATAGATAATCCCCATAAAATGGTCATTATTACTTTTCTATTTTTAGCATTCTCTACCCTTTCAGTAATAAATGTGTAATAAATAAATATGGGAATTACCATAAACGCCAGCTGTAGTAAAAAATCCTTTATTATACTCATCTTCGTTACCTTCCGCATCTTTTCGATATCTGAATCCCACAATAATCATGTTCTTATGTATTCGACTTTTCTATTCAAACAAACATCATACTTTAGTATTTATTACATTACACATTATACTTTAAAATTACCATAATTTGTCGACTTTTGTTTTTTTCATTTAAGTTCTATTTCCGTTGTGAAATTTTCTAAAGGTCCTTTCATTTAAAGAAAGTTCTACCGTCGTAAAAATAGATTCTTGCCTCATTCAACGCAAAAAATCAGTAATTTTGAACATACTAGAATAGCACAATCTTTTAAATTCAATTACAATATTATCAGACATCTTTGTAGACAAATCGCATAAAAAATATTGGTATTAAGAGAGGCGGAAAGTGAAATGGAAACATCAAAAAAAATAACTGTAGAAACAACGGTCCAGGCACCAGTAGAAAAGGTCTGGGAATATTGGACAGAGCCAACTCATATTACAAAATGGAACTCGGCTTCAGAAGACTGGCACACCCCAATTGCTGAGAATGATTTGCAAGTTGGCGGGAAATTTCTTTCAAGAATGGAAGCTAAAGATGGCAGTTTTGGATTCGATTTTGGTGGGGTTTATGATGATGTTAGATTAAATGAGGGTATTGCTTATACCCTAGAAGATGGAAGAAAAGTTACTATCACTTTTATTAGTCAAGGAGACGAAACAAAAGTAATTGAAACTTTTGATGCTGAAAACACCAATCCTATTGAGATGCAAGAAGCCGGCTGGCAGGCCATTTTAGATAATTTTAAAAAATACATTAATAACTCAAAATAAGATTAGGAAAAAACGTATTACTTAAAAGGTTTGTATTTGAACCGAGCAAATGAAAGGTATTGACTCCCTAAATTTGCTCGGTTCTTTTTTTGTTCTTCCCACAACCTATTTGTATAAATTAAGTTGACTTAAACTATGGGGCCAACTACTGGGTGCGGTACGTATGGTTCCTCTAGTGATGTAATTTCTTCAGGTGTTAACTTAATTGAAGTGCTGGTACGGCATCTTCAAGATGACCTATAATAGGTGCTGTTACCGATTCCTTTTGCAGCAACCAAGCAAGTGCAATTTGAGCGCGAGGTACACCACGTTTTTCGGCTATTTTCGCAACCTGCTTTGCGATTAATCTGTCCGTATCAGTAGTAGCATCATATTTAGACTTCTGAACTTGGTCAGTTTCGGAACGATACGTTGCTTCCGACCAATCTCTCGTTAGTCTTCCAGACGCAAGCGGGCTATAGGGAATCACACCAATTATTTCTTCCTTACATAACGGCAGCATTTCACGTTCCTCTTCACGATACAAAAGGTTTAAATGATTTTGCATCGAAACAAACCGGGTTCACCCATTTTTTTCTGCAACATGGTTCGCTTTTAGGAACTGCCATGCAAACATAGAAGACGCACCAATGTATCTTACCTTGCCTGCCTTCACAACATTATGCAATGCTTCCATTGTCTCTTCGATAGGAGTGTTATTATCCCAGCGGTGAATTTGATACAGATCAACATAATCTGTTCCGAGTCGTTTAAGACTCTTGTCAATTTCACTCATAATATGCTTTCGATTTACCATTTGGACCTCCATGCATAGGGAAATTAACTTTGGTTGCAAGGACAATTTCATCCCGATTGGCAAAATCCTTCAGAGCTCGTCCAACAATTTCTTCGCTTGTTCCATCTGCATATAATAGGAGATAGTTATTGTAAACAAAACATATACATTATGAGGAATGATAAATCTTCGGAAGTAAAATTATTAAGTGCCTACCTTGTTTTTATATTTGCATTAAAAAAGCTAACTTTTTCATAGTGAAATGAGGCTAAATTTTGTGAACAAAAGACCTTAAACTAAACCTTTAGTTC
>NZ_NPDD01000199.1 GCF_002272245.1 Bacillus sp. 7884-1
TTTTGATTTCTTAATTTGAAAACAATTACCGCTACTTCATACCCAGCCTCAAAAGCGTTACTAACCCCTTCTATTAAAGGATTGCGCAAGGTGAATTGTGGAGGGTAATAGCGTATGGACGAAAGAGGCAGTATAATTTTTCCCCATTGCATTACACTCTTTACTTTTTTCATGTAACGACAGTCCATGGATTCCATCCCTCTCAAAAGCAACATACGACAATTTTAAGTATATTGTAACACAATTTGACAGAATCCGGTTTTTCCTTTGGTAAAATTTTTACAATGTTCTATTAACCCCTAAAGTTCCCTACCTGTCTCATTATTTGGTAATATATAGAGGACGGAGAAATTTACTAAAGGAGAACATAACATGAAAGAACGTTTTTTCTTATACGATGATACAGAGGACACAAAAACAAGATTTGTCAGCTTTGTCGGTGACAACCAACGCTTTGATTTGGCGATTGTTAAAACCGATCGTCATTTTGGAAAACATCTCGTACTCGATATTCAAGGGAATCGCTTTGCGATAATTGGTGAGGATGACCTAAAGGAGGAAGGGTATTTAGAGTACGCTTTTCAATTAAATGAAGAGGACGCAGAAGAATTACGTTCCTTTTTGTTAGAATTACTATAATTTTTTATCATTCCTTTTTGCATACTAATAAAAAGGAGTGAATAAATGTATGCCCGAAAAAGATTCAAAAAGCTATTTTGATCTTTCAAATGTCGAAAAGCAGAAGAACTTCTTAACTGCAGAGGAATTCCCAGAAGGCCCTTTTGGTTCACCAATTGGGAAAGACGACCCAGTTGAAAATAAAAGTACCCCCTGGCAAGAAGGACAGCGCTATTATAGCAACTTCAACTATGAAGATAAAACGTTTCATCAAAATATTCCGCGGCAAATGGACGGGGCTCATCCTACACATGATGACCCCAAATACAGATGAACAACCGCCTTATAACACTTAAAGCGGAAGCGCCTTGAACA
>NZ_NPDD01000200.1 GCF_002272245.1 Bacillus sp. 7884-1
TGCAGCTAGATATAACAATAAGAAGCCCGCCAAATGGCGGGCTTTCTTTACTTTTTCACTTTTTTCAATACAAAATAGGCACAGCCAAAATTACAGTATTCATACAAATATTCACTTAATGTACTGATTTTGGTATCAAAGGTAGCTTTTTGATTTTGATCTTCAAAAAAGCCTTTTAGCCGGAGCTGCCCATATCCCCAATCCCCGACAATGTAATCATATCTAGATAATATATCACTATATCTCGCCTTTAAGGCTTCCTCATTAAAGGCATCTCTGTGTTCCTGCACAATTTCATAGGTGGAGCCGTTGATATTGATCATGTTATCACCTCAAATTTTACCAGTAAATCTTTCTTTCATTATAACCGATTCACCATCAATTACTAAGAAAAAAAATCAGTTATTTGGCTATTCTATAAAAAGGAGGTGCTTAAAGTGAAAAAATGGTCGATAATTATTGGTTTTTGTATACTCCTGACAGCAGCAGGCTGCTCAAAGGATATGGCTAATCGGGATGTTTATGAAGAAAGCGGAGATACCATAAATGTCAATAATAAAAGAGAAGAGCTTTACAATGAAGGCGGTGGCCAAGGAGTTCGGAAGGTGAGCGATAATTATGGCTTTGTTCGTCATCAAAAAAGTCCCATTCAGAACGATCGGGGAGGCACCGAACACTATTCGGCAATTGACCGTGAACAAGTAGCAAATATTATTAGCCAGCTAAGTACAGATATCCCAAATGTAAATGATGTGGCTACTCTTGTAACCGATCAAGAAGTTCTTGTTTCCTATAGTACAAATTCAAAGGACCGTAATCACACTGCTGACCAGGTAAAAAGAACAGCTATGTCAGTTGTCCCTAGATATTACCATGTTTATGTTTCGGACAATACAAATTTAATGCGCGATGTGGAAAATCTCGCGAATTTGGACTCAACTAGCAAAAACGCTAGAAATTTGGTTAATGGTTTAGTGAAACAAATGAAGAAATCACCACAAGGAAGTCGAATGAGTGATAATGAAGATGAAAATGGGGCAACGAAAGATGATGTAATGAACAGTACAAATAAATAAAAAATAAGAGTTCAGCCGATGGACTGAACTCTTTTTTATTTAGGCTATGTAAAACTGGGCTGTTGATTTGTGTTCCACTAAGGAATGCTTCTTCGAATAATCACCGCAGGGACAGGCGGGGTCTCTGCCTGTCCCTGCGG
>NZ_NPDD01000201.1 GCF_002272245.1 Bacillus sp. 7884-1
CCTTCCACACAAATCAACAGAGTTCTAAAATCAACATTTGTCCTTTACACAGCATTTATTTAAGCTTCCTTGGCTTCGGTTTCGCCTAGTAACTGCTTATGCTTTGCTGCTGCATTCACTTGTTCATCTGCGTGGTAGGATGAACGAACTAACGGTCCAGCTTCACAGTGACTGAATCCTTTTGTGAGGGCAATTTCACGTAACTCTGCAAATTCCTCTGGATGATAGTATTTTTCAACCTTCAAGTGACTTTTAGATGGCTGCAGGTACTGACCTATGGTCATAATATCCACATTATTCGCTCTTAAATCATCCATAACCTCGATAATTTCTTCTTTCGTTTCACCTAAGCCGACCATTAAGCTAGATTTTGTAGGAATGGTTGGCTGCATTTCTTTCGCTCTGCGTAAAAACTCTAGTGAGCGGTCATATTTTGCTCTTGCTCTAACTCTAGGTGTTAATCTTTTCACCGTTTCAATATTGTGATTTAAAATATCAGGTTTAGCATCCATTAACAGCGCTAGATTTTCTTCTTTACCGCCCATGTCTGATGGCAGGACTTCAATACTTGTAAAAGGGTTTTTTCTTCTAATGGCTCTTACGGTTTCCGCAAATACAGTTGCACCGCCATCTTTTAAATCGTCCCGTGCTACCGCAGTAACCACGACATGCTTTAAGTTCATTAATTGAACAGAGTCTGCTACGCGTTCTGGCTCTTGCAAATCTAATTCTGTTGGTAATCCTGTTTTAACTGCACAGAAACGGCAAGCACGTGTACAAGTATCACCAAGAATCATAAAGGTAGCCGTTCTTCTTTCAGCCCAGCATTCGTGAATATTAGGACAGCGCGCTTCTTCACAAACAGTATGTAAGTTTTTTTCACGCATCATTTTTTTTAAGCCTGTATAATGTTCATTCGTATTTAATTTTATTTTCAACCAATCCGGTTTTCTTAAGTATTCTGCATTTTTACTCAAAACTTCCACCCCTATAAATCAGTTTGCTCCTTGTCACTTTACCATACTTTTTGCAACAACAACAAGCAGACTAGCTCTATCAACTTTTTTTCCAATTATTGACCATTATGAAATAGCCTAGAAATCATAAACTAAAGACGTACAATATTCGGAAGGAGGATTCCTGTGCGGGCATTTCTGATAATTGGAACTATCCTCTTATTAATGAGCAGCATATCTCCCAGGGATGCTCATGCTAAAGGTCCTGATGAGTATCAGGAAAGAATGAAGCTATACAAAAAAGTGGAGACACTCACACAAATTCCTTGGTATTATTTAGCAGCTATTGATCAATACGAAAGGAATATCCGTGCGGTTCGTAAAGACTTACCCAAGGCAGAAAGTGTGATTGGCATTTATTTTACTCCAGAGAAATGGGCTGGGCCTACCAATCCAAATCCTGCCGAAGAAAACCCCGCAATTATCCAGTTTTTTAATGGTATGGGTGTGGACGGTGATGGAGATGGTAGAGCCAGTTTAAAGAGCGACGAAGATGTTTTATATGCTTTTGCCAATTATCTACTATCGTATGGAGTAGATCATGATAATATTAAAATCGGTTTATGGAATTATTATCATCGTGATAAAACAGTTGGCATTATTGCGGACAAGGCGAAAGTGTACCGGCATTTCGGCCGGTTAGAATTAGATAAACATGTATTCCCGATGCCATTACGAAGCAATCACAGCTATCGCAGTACCTGGGGTGATGCCAGGGGTTGGGGCGGCAGAAGGATTCATGAGGGTACCGACATTTTTGCGGGCTACGGAGTCCCTGTCCGGGCTACAAACTATGGAATCGTAGAAATGAAGGGGTGGAATAAGTTCGGCGGCTGGCGAGTTGGAATACGTGACATTAATAATACGTATCATTATTTTGCTCACCTTAGCGGTTTTGCTAAAGATTTAAAAGTGGGTCAAATCGTGGAACCAGGAACGTTAATTGGCGGTGTCGGCAGTTCTGGGTATGGACCTCCTGGGACATCAGGTAAATTCCCTCCCCATTTGCACTATGGGATGTACAAAGATAATGGCTATACAGAATGGTCCTTTGACCCTACACCACATTTAAGATTGTGGAAACAGCAGGAAAAACAGGCATTAAAGACTAAAAAATAATAAGGACTGTCCAGTGACAGTCCTTTTAACGTTCTGGCTGCGGTATTTGAATAGATGGTGTAATTCCACTGCCGCCATTATTATAAAATTGCGGAACCTCACCTTGAATTAATCTACCACCCACTGGAATATTCTGCTCTAATTTCGTAATTTCCGTTGCAAACGGGGTAATGATTTGCACCGAAACCTCTAAATGGATTGCGACATCAATCCATGTATTATTGATTCCCATTGGTTTAGGATTAATTTTCACATCTGGCCGTACTTCACCAATTGCATGAAACCTTACAGGTATTTTTGGGCCTAAATTTCCTAGCAAAGCCATATTCGTTGCTTGACCAAGCGGAACATTCCAAACAATTCCATCCTGCTTCTCTGTATTTACCTCAATATCAACATCCGTTAATTTCTCTAAGGAATCCAGGTCGCCTTTTTCTGCTGCATTTAAGTTTTTCTGTATTTCATTGGTGATCTCTGATAATTTTTGATTTATCACTTCCGTTTTTAAACTTGCACTTGGCTGAGCACCATTTTGACCGGCCTCAACAGCAATAACATCTCCAACTTCTACTGTTTTTTTGTTAATTGCCTTATTAATTACTTGGGAGGCAATTTGTTTAGTCTTGGATTCCGCATATCTCATTAAGGAAGGTTCAATTCCTTTGTTTACCAGCCATATTCCAAGTGCAGTAGACAATAGAAAGAAAACAAATGATAGGAGCATGACATATCTGAAAGGTAACGGTCCTCGTTTCCGGGCACGTACACGAAACTTAGCCAAAAAAAATCCCCCCTTACATGCTATATGTATGCTTCTTAAAGGAGAACTAGCCTATAAAATTAAAGAAAAGCCTGCATAAGGCTGTGCAAGCTTTTTAAACCATTTTTAACAAGGCCTCTTTCCCAAGCATTCCTTTTGTTATTCCTATGCTTTCTGCCTCGGTTGTTACTGACTCCATTGGTGCATTTAGGAGCTGTTCAATGGTTTTTACTCCTACCGCTCTAGCGGCTATAATTTTTCGGTCCTTCAGCTTTTCGTTCAATAATCCAACATCTAAGGCACCGCACATTATATATCCCTTATCATTGCTTACAGTAAGCAATGTTGTTTTTGGTAGTAAGACAGTAACAGCCAAGAACGTGTGACCATTAATCTCTACCGGTGATAGCTCAATCAATTTACACACTCCTTTCCTCACTAACAATTTATGAAAGAGAAAGAAAAAGCGTGTATCTCCTTTAGGACTACTTTTGTAATTTCCATTTTAATATGTCTCGTAAAAATTCAGGAAGGAAGTATTCCTTTTCCTTATTCGGAAAAACGTTTTTAAAAAAATGTCCAAAAGTAAACATATCTGGAATGGCAAGAGAGTAGATCTGATTTAGATCCAGTTCATGACCATTTATATAAATCTCATTGTTTTCTATAAAAGTAATCCGATCGTAAACACTTGCCCCCATTACTGTGCCTCTAAAACCAAGCCCAATAACTTGCCGATTGGCCCAGTCAACTGACTTTGTTTCATTTATTACTTCTTTTAATTCACTGCCGGTAAGTTGAATTTTACAGGGATTGATTGGATGAGGACAAATCGACAGCAAATCATAGGAGGTTACCTTCCTAGATAATGGACCCAAAATAAGACCTGCATTAATAAAGGCACAATCTGCATCGCACCATTCCCTTATTGCTTGGCATAAAATCTGAGACAGCTCAGTGGCTTGAAAGGGATCATGGATGTATTCCTTAGGCAGGATAGTAATTTTTTGATTTAGCAGCTTCTTCCCTCTTCGGTAAATCTCCTTAGAAATTGCTCTCTCATCTTGTATAGCTGGGAGTTCCAAAACATTATACAATTTCGCCTGTTTACTACAAATATTTTTATTAGCTATCTGGAGCGTTACATGTCCGACAAATCTGCCATGCTTACCAGCTCCAGCAAGCAATGTCTGTCCCACCTGCTTTCCTTCAGGAAGGGTATGGTGGGTATGACCGCCAAGAATGACATCTATTTCTGGATATTCGATTGCGATTCTTTCATCGTGGGTAAGTCCAAGATGGGAGAGCAGAATAATGACATCCGATTGATCCTTTAATGTTTGTATCCACTTCCCCAACTCCTCAAACGGCTCAGTCAGATGCCAGCCTAACAGGTCATAAAGAAGCGAAAAATAGGCAGTTAATCCAATTACACCAATCCGTGTTCCCTGTTTTGTATGATAAATCTTATATGGTTTAAGCCATGTAGGATGCTGACCAAGCTTGTCATAGAGATTAGCCACTACAACATCAAATTCACTTTTGTCATACAGATGATTAAGCACTTCATAAGGAAAATTGATTCCTTCATTGTTACCAATTGTCACAGCATTATAGCCACTCTCATTCAACAGTTCAATATTTCCCTGTCCCCCAGTCCCCTCTGAGAGTGGGTGCCAGCGATCAATAAAGTCACCTATGTCAAAAAGGAAAAAATCTTCTCCACCCTCTGCATGATGTGTTCTTCTGCTTTTTAAAAAATGCTGAATTCGCGGCCACCTTTTTAAATGGCTGTGAAGATCATTTGTATGATAGATATGGATCATTTCCATGGATGTTTCGCTTCCTTTTTAGCCAATAATGCCTTGATAAATTAATCGTATGCCAACGATGATTAAGATGGTGCGTAATAATAAAACAATTGTTTTGCTTTTTAGTTTGATGTTTAAATAGACGCCAACCTTTGCACCAATCCATGCTCCTGGAACTAAAGCCAATGCAAGCAGCCAGTCCACATTTCCAAGGGTGATATGGGTAATGGAGCTAAGAATGGATGTTGGTAAAATCATAAACATGGATGTAGCTGTTGCTACATGGGGTGGAAAGAAGAATAGCAGAATCATGGTCGGAACCATTAATGACCCGCCGCCAACGCCTAGAATCCCTGATAAAAATCCAACAATAAATGCAATAATAACTCCCATTAAAGGGTTAAAGCCATACTCAAAGATTTTTCCTGAGTTATCCGTAAAACTTCTGAAAATCCCCTTATCTCTCCGGTATGGAATCGGTTTTAGTTTATCTTTTAATAATAGAATACACGAAACAAAAAGAATAAAAATGCCAAAAAACAAATTGAATGATTTTAAATTTAATATTTCGGTAACCCATGCTCCTAGAATACTGCCTGGTCCACTGCCAATCAGAAAGATTAACCCGCTTTTGTAGTCTACCGTTTTATGTTTCATATAAGCTAACGTAGAAGAAAGCCCGGTAAAAATCATCGTGAAAAGTGAGGTACCCACAACAGTCTGAGGAGAAATATAACCAAATGCAGATAGAGACCCTAAAAAGAGTAAAGAAGGAACAATGACGATACCTCCGCCTAATCCAATTAAGCTCCCTAAGGAACTACCTGCAATTCCTATTAATATTAATACAATCCATTCCATCATCTTTCTCCCTTAATTAAAATAGATCCAGTTGTCTAGGAGCAAGGTCCTCATATTTTAAATCTAAAAGGGTAATCAATTCTTTCGCGTTATCTGCCGCATCCCCGCCGGAATTGTTGTTAAAAAGAACATAGACGGTTTGGGATTCCTTGGATAATCTCCGGATTATGTCTGCCCATTCTTGAAGTTCTTGTTGATTGTAGCGATAGAGGTATCGAACCTCGCGCCAATTCTCCGCATTACGTTTTTGCCAGCCATGGACGTTACGTCCGTGAAATCGAATGAGAAGGTTTTCTGGATCGATAGCTTCTACTATCGCTGGTATGGAGCCCTCACCTGATTGTGGTTCATCACAAATACTATGTATCCACTTTTCCTCTTTCATAAAATCAAGTGAATGCTGGCGAAACCGGGGTGTAAACCAGGATTGGTGCCTGAATTCAAGTGCGCAGGGTATATCTCTCATTTGCGCTTTACACCATCTTAAATATTCGACATTCTCCCGTTTACAATCAAACCATGGCGGATATTGAAAAAGCACCATTGCTAATTTATTTGCTTCTATGTATGGTTCTAGTGATTCTTTAAAGGCTTGAAACATTTCTTTGTTAGTCGCAAAAAGGATATCACCGCGTTGATGACCTGTCATTCCTTGGTAGGCTTTTACAATGAACTGAAACGATGCAGGGGTATCATTAACCCATTTTGCTGCATTCCTCTTGGGCTGGATGGCGTAGAAAGCCGCATCCACTTCTACTGTCGGAAAATGACCAGCATATTCTTTTAACTTATCTCGGGGCGGGGTTTGACTTGGATATAAGCTGTCATGATCTCCCCAACCTGTAACACCAATATAAATCAACCCCAATCACCTCCACCACTAATAATAGCATAACCTAATTTTCAAACGTATTTCTAGCGCTATGTTTATATTTCCTTATCAACCCTATGAGTGACCACTATTCCCTTTTTAGCAAGTTCTCGGGCTCTCATTGTACGAATACCAAAAAAATCCGCCTGCCAAAATGGCAAGCGGACCAAAATATTATTAACCGATAGAACCTTCCATCTCGAACTTGATTAATTTTGATTAAAACTGCATTAAATGATATATATATAAATGCGGCAAAAGCTTGAAATAAAGCCATTTTTTAAAATAACTTAAAATACAAAATAAATTCATTCCGGCATGATTTCGGCACGAAATCGGTATGGTGCCGGCAAGTGCTAATGCCGCATAAATAAGGCTTTTTCCAGGTTTCAAAATGCAATTATCAGCACTTATGGAAAGATGGTAAAATGAGAACCCACAGACCACAATCTGTGGTTCTTTTCATATACTGACAAATTTTTCAGCCCATGCCTATATTGACGAATGGTCAAGAAGCCAAACCAAACACAGACGTGTGATAGTAATCGTAAGAAAGATGATAATTAACCATCTCTGATTCACGGGCAAACTGCACCTTTTAGATCGTATTTTTTGCTGTCTTTTATTTATATCTTAAATATGAAGAAACTGGGAGCAATATATATGTTTGGTGCTCAAAAGTAGTCACAGAATACATCATGCCGCCTATTCATTTTGAATAATAACAAAAGAAAATAGGATTAAAAAAAGTCTTTAAATCAACGTTTTAATACGCTACGACTAAATACATTTAAATATGACAAAAACAGATAGCACACAAAAAAGCTAATCTCGCTAAATGTAACGGGTTCGGTTTTGAAGTACAAAATGTCAATTGGCAGCAAAAATCAAAATAGAATTAGCAACCGAATTAACAAGCAAAGTAAAACAAGAATTGGTATAAAAATGCTCGGAACATTAAGCTCTGAGCATTTTTCTATATATCGTCTTATTGAAATTACTCACAATCTTGCTTTCAACAAATTGGACGTTAAACATCATATTGTATGGATAGTTCTCTTAATACCTTTACCGTTGCTACGCCTTCTGCAAATTTTCCAAACCTTTCTACTTCAACCAATGCTTGCCCGAACTTTCTATTATGACTATGTACCGAGAATTTGCTTCAAAGTCTCCAAGATGACTTAAACCATATACAGTTACAGTTATTTCCTCCCATTACTCTAACTGGACGAGAAATTTCTCTTGTCCCTCTTGCCATAAGGGAGCCTTTTAAACTGCTATAATTTAATCCATCTAATATACCTGCTCCTATGCCCATAACATTTTTTGCAGCAGCTCTCCCGCCTTTATACGTTTATGCGAAGACATGCCAAAGGTCCGCCGAACGACGGACCTTACTTCATTCTTTGTTACTTCAATTGGACATAAAACTTTGATTCAAAAACACCCTCATTTTCATATTTTTATGGCAAATAAAAAGACACCTTCACATTAGAGGTGCCTTACATTGGTAATTCAACAATAAAAGTAGACCCTACTTTTTCTATACTATTCACAGTTATATGCCCACCATGTAGATTGACAATGGTTGCAACAATAGATAATCCTAAGCCTGTTCCCTCAATGGTTCTTGTTCGTGCCATATCGGCTCGAAAAAAGCGATCAAATATTCTTTCTAATTCCGTAGTATTCATCCCTATTCCTGTATCCTCAAAAATTACGAAAATCGACTGTTCTCTTTCTTCTATTGAAATTTCTATAGTACCATTCAATTTATTATATTTAATGGCATTTGAAAATAGATTATCCCAAACAGTATTCAGTAAGGATGGATCACCGATCATTTCTATATCTGGTAAGGAGTAGCTAAGCATTATACCTTTTTCACTTACTGTCCATTGAGAGTTTCGAATCAATTCCTTTAATTGTTGGCCAACGTTAAATAACTTTTTTTCCATAATATCCTCATTTCGATCCAAAGAGGCAAGAAGCAACAATTGTTTTGTTAAGGTAGAAAGCCTTTTAATTTCACTGTTGATGATGGAAACATATTGAGTTCTTTTTTCTTTACTTATTGCTTTATTGTCCAATAAATTCGTATATCCTTTTATATTAGAGAGAGGTGACTGTATATCATGAGAAATATTCGAAATAAATTCCTTCCTCAAGTCATCCATTTGTTCTAGCTTTCTAGCCATTCGTAAAAAACTCTGGGAAAGTTCCCCTAGCTCATCATGACGGGTAATATCCAGTTCTACATTAAAATTACCAGTTGACAGAGACTTTGTTGCTTTAGTTAGGTTGGTAATAGGTCTTACTAAAAATTTAGTATTAATAACAACCATCACGATGGTCAAAGTAATCGATAATAGTAGAATCCATCCAAATAAAATGTGCATTTCGTTAAAAAGAAATTTTATGTCTGGTCTAACAAAAAGAGCATAGTTTGTTCCGTTATGTTTCAATGGAACACCAATCGTATTCCTTAGTTCATTGGCAAAAAATCCTGTCACGAATGTTTTTTGAGGAAAGTGAAGAATACCGTGGAAAATATCTCCTTTTAATACTCTCTCTTTAGATGAAACAGAAAGACTTTTGTCCCTAAATGGTTCACCAGAAAATAGTTCATTCCCTTGGTTATCTACTAGGTATATTTGATAACCAACCTTAGAAATACTTTCTAAATAATTTTTCAAGTCGATATTTGGGTGCTCATTAACGAAAGAAGCAATATCTAGTGCGATTTTTGTGTTTTTATTGTCATTAAAAGGCTTCAGCTTTTGTTGATAAATGATATTTGAGATGAGAAAAGCAATGATAAAGCTAATAAACATCATACCGATGGTTACAACAATATACTTCGTATATAGAGTTTTCATCTACGTTGAACCTCCAATAAATATCCAACCCCACGTACAGTTTTAATTTGGAAATCATCTGTTAATTTAGAAAATCGTTCTCTTAATCTTTTTATATGAACATCTACTGTTCTTTCATCTCCTTCATAATCCATACCCCAAACTTGTTCAATTAGGTAATATCTAGAAAACACTTGCATCGGTTTAGAAATTAGAAAATATAGAAGTTCAAATTCCTTTAACGGTAAAAGTAAGGTTCGTTTCCCAATTTGAACTTCATAGTTTTTTTTGTTTATCGTTGTATTTCCTACCCGTAAAATGGATTCGTCTGGTCGATACTCATATCGCCGTAACAAAGCCTTTATACGAAAGCTTAATTCCTTTGGTTCAAATGGCTTGATTAAATAATCATCCGTACCGGCTTCATAGCCTAGCTCTTTATCCTCAATTTGATTTTTAGCTGTTAAAAGGATAACGGGAATATCATACAGTTTTCGAATTTCTTTCGTTAGTGCATAGCCATCCATGAATGGCATCATCACATCGACTACTGCTAAATCACAAGCTTCGTTCCTAAGTATTCCTAAAGCTTCCATTCCGTCTTTTGCTTGGAATACTTTATAGCCTTGATCAAATAAGTGAATAGCTACAAGCTTTAATATATTGATATCGTCATCAACTATTAAAATATTTTTCATTTATGTTTTCTCCTAGTCCTCTAGCTTTAAAGCTTTGCCTCTAACTAAGAATTTTATCATCTCCTTGCAAAACCTGTCCATCGCTCATTTTAATGATATGATCAGCAAATGCAAGCATTTCTACGTCATGTGTAACCATTAAAGTCGCAATGTTTAGCGTTTTAGTTAAATCTCGGATTAACGTCATAACCTCTTTAGACCTTTTAGAATCCAAACTTGCAGTTGGTTCATCTGCGAAGAGCACTTTTGGTTTATGGATAATAGCACGAGCAATGGCAACCCGCTGCTTTTCCCCACCGGATAATGAAGATGGATAGGCATTTTTCCGATGATCCAATCCCACTAATTTTAGTATTTTATCAATTTCTTTTTTTTCTTCCCATTTCTTTATTTTAGATTCAGAGACATCCAACATTAACATCAGTTGCTCTTCTACAGTGAGAAAAGGAACGAGATGGGCAAATTGGAAGACGAAACCGAATTTACGTGCCCGTATTTTTCGAACTTGTTCTGAATTCATGGCAGTGATATTATTCCCTTCGAATATGACTTGCCCTTCTGATGTGGGTTGAAGTCCTGCCGCTATAGTTAGAAGCGTACTTTTACCAGACCCTGAAGCACCTACTAATGCTGTTATCTCACCTTCTGTAAGATAAAGATTAACTCCTTTAAGGATTTCTTCCTTCACTTCACCATTTGTAAAGGTTTTTCTAACATCATCTATTGTAAATATTGTCATATTAAACCTCTCCTTGTTGGATCGCTTGTAATGGTTCAACTTTTTTGATCTGTATCCCTGAAAGTGTTGCTCCAATAAATCCAATTAATAAGAAAATGAGCGACAATTGTACGGTTGTTACATTGGTTAAACTAAAAGGCATTCCTTCAGGTGCAATCATATTAAAAACTTGACTGAGTGAAACAGATATACTGAGAGCAATTAGTGTTATAAAAACCATCTGGGTCCACATCATTTTGAACAAAGCACTTGTTTTAACACCGAGTGCCTTAAGAATGCCATATAACCCAATTTTTTGAACGTTCATCATGTAGAAAAAGATCGCAAACAACATTCCGCTAATGACAACTAAAAACCATACAATCATATTAAGGGTCATCTGTTCTGCGTTATAGCTCGGAATGGTATGAAGAAACTGTTTCTTCGAAAATGATTGTAAACCAGCAAAAACTTGTGTTGATTCGCCTCCAGGTATGAAAATTAATTGCATTTCATCTGTCCCGTAAATTTCTTTGTAGTCCTCTATATTAATATAAGCGACAGGTGCATGGCTGAATTTCTTTTGGTCAACAAAACCTTTTACAATAAAGTTTCCACTGTATTGATTATTAGTTAAGGTATCTCCAATTTGTATTCCTTTTTCTTTCAAAGAGCGATCGACTACAATTTCCCCTTCATTAACATTTTCAAATAACTTTGAATCGGTCGATGTAACAAATGCGACACTTCGTTGCTTACTAGCACTATCATTCAAAAATCCCATTTGTATGGAAAAGGCTAAAGCCTCTTTTTGTTTGTTTAATATATTATTTTGGGTACTGCTATCTATTCTTGAAAGATTAATGGTTTCGTCTGCATCTTCACTCATATAAAATTGTCCCTTTGGTAAATCTTTAATTAATGCAGCATTATCTTGTGATAAGCCATTTGCCAAACCAGCTATAATAAATGTTAATAAACTAATTAGAAAAACGATCGAACCTAAAATCAAAAACCTTACTTTATTTTTTTTTATTTCTTTCCAAGCAATGTTCATCAAAACTCCTCCAATCTCTTATTAATTCTTAGTTTATAATCGGTATATGAACAGATGATGAACAGGAAATTACATTTGGCGGGAAATTTAAATGATTTTTAAGTAGAGGGTTTCATAGATGGTATGTAAAAAGCTGAGATGTGCGTAGGCAGATAAAGATTGATTCTGAAACCAAAAAGCAACAAATATACCATGTTTTGATTAGAAACAGTATATTTGTTGTAAAATTGTATTTATAGAAATTAAAGAAAAGGCTCAAACCCTTGATATAAAAGAATTCGATCTTTATTTAGATGATGAACCTGTGAGGGGTTCGAACCCCCGACCTCAACCCTGTCAATTTTCTAAACTGTCTGTTATATAGTATTTTTGTATAAATTGATTCCATTAAGTCCAGTAATTCAAGATAAACAATGATTATTTATACACAAGTAGTCTCTTAATTCCATTGTTTACTAGAAATTCTGTGTATTTTTCGTACAATCCCAAAAAAATAATTGATAAATGAGATAGAAGGTAGGGTTTATTTTATATTAATTATTTTTAAAAAATAACCCTTTATTCCAAATGGAATAAAGGGTTATTTACTTGCTAGCTTTAACTTAAAGCTACTGCAGTTTATGAAACGTTAAGTTTTTGATGTCTAAAGTTCCATTGTCTGCCTCATTTAAGCTAAAGCCCCAGTTAGCGAAACCTTAGCATCTGCCGCTAGTGTTAGCGCACAGCGTAAGTCTTAATTATAGTCTGTTCGATCTGGCTGCCATTTACATCCCATGCCTTGATGCGAAGCGAAACATAGCCAGTGTCTGGGTTTTTCACCCACACTTTGTAGTGTCCATCTTGCCTGTTATCCACTTTTGTTTTGCTCCAGGTTTCGCCGTCGTCAGTGGATACTTCGACCTCGACCCCTTTAATGTCTGGGGTAGCACCTGATTGAAGGACGAATGATAGATCGAAGTGGTCGGTAATGCCACCATTTGCCTTGTTCTCGCCATCAAGTTTAATGTCATACTTCGGCCACAGTAGCGCTAGGTTTTCCTTCCCATTTGCTGGTCGCTCGGACTTGAACGTCCACGCCGTGTTGGTTTTGGTAGATATTCTGAACCCCGTCGGGTGTGCCGTGTCCATCGTGATTCGGTAGGTCGCTGGGTCAGGGCTGACCGTCAGCGAGGTTCCAACCCCGAAATATTTCCTCTCCGTTAGGAGCTTCCCGTCCTGGTACAACCGAACCATAGACGTGTCTTCAGGCATTCCAAATTGACCCCAGTGCCCCGGTTGGCTGTCACCCTGTTCTTGCATGTTGAGGTTGAATTTATCTCCCTCACGGTATGCCAAGTTGTTTTCACGTGAAGACACAGCGGTCGCTGCACCCATCCATGTCTCTTCGCGCTGCTCACCTGGCAGATAATTGCGGATTAAGTCCTTCATGGAACGGGATATGCGATTTTCGTCAAATACCCAGTGCATCCATTTCATATCCTTCATAGTCGGCGATAGGCTACCGGTTGAGTACCACTCCTCACGATCCAGCGGCGCGTCGAAAAACTCCGGTACCATGAAAACGCTAGCCTCACCTGGGCGGACCGCCAAAGCCATCTCGCTCATTACTCTACCCTTAGTACCGCGGTAGTGTGCATTCACCACTGCAGAGTTCTCTGCATTCACTTCGTCGACTGGGTTAGCCGGGATTACATCCGGAACCATCATCGCCATGTTATACGCGTACGGGCTGTTGGCAATACCCTTCAAGTTGATACTAGTCGGACCGTTGGCAATTCGATCGAAGAGCACCGCTCCGTCGTCTTGTTGGAGGGTCCAGGCCGGGATGGAGATGCCAGCTGTTTTAAACACGCTCGTCCAGTAGATGCCTGGCCCGTCATAGACAATAAATACACCCACTGCACCGGCAGCCGTCACAGCTTTGATCTGGTCAGTAACCGTCGATTTCGTATCGCGGGTGATCACTGCCAGTTTGCCACTGACGTCCTTGCCGCTGAGGTCATCAGGTCGTGCAAAGCCGACGTTGACTGCTTCGAGTGACTTCTCGCCGTCCAACTTAGGCGTATACATGACATGCTCTAGCGGGATCGATCCACCAATTCCGTCATAAGATGCACGGATCAGAGGGGCGTACCTGCGCTGCTGGAAGTCGAACTCGAACTTGCCGGTCGTCACCGGCTCGGTTGGTACCACGTATGCGTGATCCCAGTACGGTGCCGTAAAGCCCTTCATGAAGTCAATCACAAACGGGATGCCATTAATTTGCTGTGTATAGCGGTATCCTAATTTGTAACCGTTCCCTTCGGACTCCTTAGGAGTAGAGATTTGGACCTCTTTGCCCAACTGGGCATCTAACGTGATCGTCTTGTTCACGTTCATCTCCACCTCAGAATCACCTACGAGAGTATGGTTCTCCACTCGCCATTTAGCCTCATCGTATGTGTTCACGGTACCCATGACCGAGTATCGCCCCTGCGGCACTTCGATGATTTTGATCCCCGTCTCTCTATTTGGGATGACCACTTTATTGAATCCCGTGTCAAGGTTAACCACAAAGACTTCACCTGTTGTTGACGAGTTTCCGTTGCGGTCAATCATTTGAATCGTTAAATCCACTGATGGTACCTTCTTCGTCGCACCAATGGTCGTTTTTATTGTTTTACCGTCATTGGAAGCAGCCGTAACTACTGCTGTATAATCGCTTACCGTGCCAATTGAAGGATCAAACGTCACTTTCACTTCACTGCTGCCATGAGCAGGAACGGTAACTGCTGACTGGTTTAGTGTAAACATGCCTGCCGGAGCTAGGGCACCAGTCTGATTTTTAGATACCATATTAAGAGTTAAATTCATAACACTATCAGATGGGTTGACGTAATGAAATGTCTTCTCGATCGGTTTACTTGTTTCCTCAGCAGCTCCAAGACTAACGACGGCAGGACTGCTATAGACGTTCGCATTCATGGCTTGAGCAACGTCCGCGCGTCCGCCTCCGACCTGATATGCAGTTAAGGTGGTAGTAGTTGGTCTAAAAGCAGTTCCAATCAACACCTGCTTAATTCGGTCAGCGGACCAGTCCGGATGACTTTGGCGAAGAATGGCTGCCGCACCCGCCACATGTGGTGTAGCCATTGATGTACCACTAGCAGCCGTGTAATTAGCGTCAACAATGGTACCCATATTCGTACCTGCCGCACGAGCCGCTACAATTCCTACTCCTGGTGCCGTGATTTCTGGTTTGACTCTATAATTCTCGATTAGAGGACCACGGCTTGAGAAGGAAGCTAAAAAGTCTAATTTATCAACCGCCCCAACGGTCAATGCCTTTTCGGCTGCCCCAGGCGTACCGATCGTTTTCTTATCTGGACCTGCATTACCTGCCGCAATGACAAACAATGTGTTGCTGGTTTGACTCAAATTGTTGACCGCTTGACTCAGTGGATCGGTGCCGTCGCTTGGAGTTGGATTACCAAGGCTCATACTGACGACATCGGCCCCTTCCTTGACTGCCCAATCCATTGCTTCGATGATTCCAGATTCAGAACCTGAACCAGAATTGCCAAGCACCTTCCCAATGAGAAGTTCTGCACCTGGAGCTACTCCCTTATTTTTACCGCCGGAAGCTGCGCCAGATCCCGCGATTGTTGAAGCACAATGCGTACCGTGACCATGGTGATCGATATAATCGGGATCCGGTGTGAAGTTCTTCGTCTTTATAATAGATCCTTTAACATCGGGATGATTCGGATCGATTCCCGTGTCCAAGACAGCAACTTTTACGCCTTTGCCATCATACCCAGCCGCCCATGCAGTCGTTGCTCCAATTTGAGGTACACTCTTGTCCAGTGCCACGCTTACCTGCTTGTCTAGCCAAATTTTCTTCATACCGCCCTCAAGCTTCGGTGTGGATGTTGCTGTGACGCTGTCGTCGTCGATCGCTTCCCAGAACGTCTTCACCTTCGACTTGCTCGCCTTTAGCGCAACACCGTTGGCGCTATCTAATACCTTGTCCTTTTTTGAACCTGCCGGAGCAGCCTGTTCTAACGCTTTGTCCGTCATACTCTCTGTGCCTGAGTAAGTCGCGATTAACGGGATATCAGTGCCATGATCATCATCGTAGCCGTATTCGACCAACTTGGTGATGTTGAACAGCTCGCGGTCCAACTCATCCGCATCAATGTACGACTGCGCCTTAGCCGGGATAATGTATACATCGTCACCCAACTGTATCTTAGTTATTTCCGTTGGGCTGCCATCAGGTGACGGTGCGACTGTCGCTGCCTGCAAGCCGTCGGCGTATTTGTCAAGAGTTACAACCTCGCCCGTGACGAGTGTAACCGTGTGTGTGGAGATAACTTGGCTGCCCTGCTGTGGCTGGGACACCTGGGTGGCCGGCATTTCGGCGGTGGTGTCATCATAAGCAAATGAATTACCAGTACTTGTTGCCAAAAGTACTGCAGAAGCCAAGCCTGCGGTCAAAACATTAATAATTTTTTTGTTTCTCCTCTTCCTCATTAGAGCTCCCCTTTTCCTATCTAAATAGTAGATTAATATATTTGTAAAAATGTGAAGGTTTCGTGCTGTTGACTTAACTTTGCATTTAATACACTGATCTGTCTTTCAACATCTGGTTATTAAAATTTTTCAACAAATGCTAGTATCATTTGCGAGGGTATTCAACAGTTATTAAATATTCAGAAATATCCCCCAATTCAGATTATTATTGACATTCTTAATATATAATCGGAATATGAACAGATGATGAACAGGATATTACATTTGGCGTGAAATTTAAATAATTTTTGAAATATCGTCATGTTGTCTTCATCTGGTTTAATAACAGTTGAAAATTGGGAGTCTATTCAACAGTTATTCAATATTCAGAAATAACACATAATAAGATCTTGAAGCTATACAATCCGTTATGGAAACCTTGAAAAATAAAAAGCTGGAATATGTAAATTTTACACTGAAAATGTCCTTACAAAAGATGACTTGGTGGAATATCGAGAATTAACGGATAACAAGATAAAAGATCTTCAAATCCAAAAAGCAGAACTTGATGAAAAATTGAAGGAATGCGAAAACGAGAATTACGCAATTAATATCGGCAAAAAGCTAAAGGATGTACTAAACTTTAAGAAATTAATGCCGCAAATCCTTCATTCATTGATTAAGAAGATCACTTGTAATCACGATAGAACTGTCCATATTCAATACAGCTTTGTTAATCCGTTACAAGAAACTTAAAGAGGCGACTTCCTAAATGGTTAGTTACCTTTCTTTTAAATGAATTGCGAGATACACTCCACATGTCTGGAGTGTATCTCGCAACTCAGGGGTGTTGGTGAGTTCAAACTCCGTTTATAAAGATTTATTCTTGTAATAAAGAAAACAGATTCTCTCATCTTCAATTAAAGCGCCTGATTCATGAAGATAGATCGTGGAAACAAAAGGTTAAAAATCATTTGTAGCTTTGTATATTAATAGAAAATTGAGGCGCAAGCTTACAAATAAGAGAAATCTGTCCAGCATGGAGACCGTTATGGTAAATCAACCTGCCTATCGCTTCACGTGGAGTAGAAGGACCAATCGGCGATTCCACAGAAATATCCCACGCATCCTCAGGTAAAATGCGCATCGCTTGAGAAAGATGCTTATCTGAGTTTTCTAGTAATTCTAGCAGTTCTGCTAGATTTGAAAATTGCTTTGTGTCTCTGGCTGGACCGACTGTGAAATAGGTCACATCTTCAGGCTTCTTATGACCAAAGAACCATTCTGCAAACATATACTCGACTTCTGCATTATGGCGCAGTTTATTTCCGATGGATGATGTGTCTGATGAAAGCTGTAACAACAATTCTTCTTCCTTCAATCCTTGCACCATTTTATGAAAACGATTTCGTGTCGTTCTCCAAATGGGATTCACCGAATCATAAGACATTCTCATTTCCTCCTAATTAATGACTTAATTTTTATTACCTACAACCGCATGATCGAATTTATCGCCAACCACATGATCGAATTTATCGCCCATCAAATCCACATCGAATGCTTGACCGAATCCTACCACGTATCGGCCTTCTAATGGTTTTAACTCAAACAAGGAAAAGTCCATACCGCGCAACATTTCCATCATTTTTTGTCCGAAAACCTCATTAAACAAATTAAAAATATCTTCATGTCCCTGATTCCCTAGATTTGAGGTTGTACAAGCAAATCTTGCCCGCTCTCGTGCAAACAAGTTTGGCGTACTACTCTCATCAGCAATCAGCAAAACGTCGATCTGTTCATTTTTTTCAACATTTCGATAATGATCGGAAACTTGACTAATGTATATGTACATCTTTCCATCCTTTTTTACATATGGGGCATGGCTGACAAAAGGGTTTCCATTCTCATCTATTGTGTTAAGTACTAGTGTTTTACGGTTATTCGTGAACTCTTGATATTTCAATTTTAAAGTTACTGTGTCTAAATGTTTCATCATTTTTTCCCTCCAAGGTTTATTGTGCGATTGCTACTGCTTTCTTAATTGGATGAATACGAGGGTATTCGCGTTCATTTACAAATTCCACTTCCGCTTCGACCCCATAGACATTGAGAATCATTTCAGCCGTCAATACGTCCTTTGGCATACTTCAAATGATAACGATTTTCATTATCATCTATGAAATAGATTAGCACCTATTTTCAAAATTGTATATTGGGGGAATTTGAGTCATTTAAATTAATATTGCTAATAGGATCCCACAGATTATTCCAGAAACTGGCGCCTATATGAAGTAACTTAAGCCTATGTATCAAGGTTTAATGAAAGATAGGAAATTGGGGAAACTTGTGTCATTTAGATTAAATAAAAGTGTAGATATTTTTAATTTAAAATAATTAGTCTTGGGAAAATTCTATGAAAAGGAGTGTGGTTAAATGAAAAATACGAAAATAAAAAATTCCATTAATTCTTTTTCGACATGTAAAAAGGACTCCTTAATTTCAGGAGTCCCTCCTTTTTCTTCTAAAGACGGTAAAGCAGGAATTGATGAAGTAGTAAACGTTAAAGAGTCACTAAAAAATGAATAATAAATAAATCGAAAACCCCAGAAATGTCTCTGGGGTTTTATTATATATTCATCTCTTTTTGCTTTTTGGTTTGTTTATGTCTATAAAGGAATTTACGACCTGTTAGAGAAATCAGTAATAAGACAGGTATTAGTACTAAAAATTGCATAAATGATAAATTAAAATATTTAGCACCTGTAACAATTAATAGTGTAGAAAGCGTACCTTTTACAATGAAAAAAATAATAATCCATAATCCGCCTTTTTTCCAGTTCATTTTTATTTTACCCCTTTCTACGTTTAAATTTATAAAAAAAATTAGTGATAGTTCTTGAAAGTGATATCTTAATGGAAATCTATTACTTTAAGAAATAAAAAAGTAGATTTTTTTAACAAAAATCATGTCAATTTAATGTAACGAATTCATGTTAAATGAAATTGATAATCATTGTCAATCATTTTTTTAATTTTTATACTAAACTTAATTTTCAAAAAAGTATTGAAAATGAGAATGATAATTGTTATCTTTAATTACGTATTCCATAAGCATCTATTTCCTTTTACTTTAGACAAAACTCCAAATCCTTTTGTGGTTCATCAAATAAGGTTATATTAAAATATATTATTTAGTCCAAATTAAATACCTTGTTCAACTCCCTCAGTTTAATATGATTTTCTCACGAATACTCGCTTATTCGCAGGATTTCATAACCCTTTAAATAGGTTTAACGGTTAAATGAAATGAGTTCAGATCATTATGGCTTCGTGAAGGCATAGTGAAATAAAGGAGTGAAGTACTACTCCATATTTCACCATATAATGTACATTCTCCACGCAGCCCCTGGAGGCTTCCCCTCCCATGTCTCAACGGGTCGTTTGCCCTCTCATTCCTTCGTCATGCCTATCCAAGGGGTGGAGGCCAGTTAAGCTAACCTGATGGGTCAGTGCCTTTTTGTTGAACAAACCTGGTACTCCGTACATATTTGAAATCCTACGAACAAGCCAATATTCGATATAAAATAAAAATGAAAAAATTATGTCTGTGAGGTTCTCTTTGAGAACGAAATTAGCCAGCTCTGTTAAAGGTTGGACTTTAAACATGTGATGCCCAGATTCGGTCTTATGAAATTGCAAAAGTGAATAGAACCCACGTAAAAGATTGGCTTGCCAAATTTGGTGAACTTGATGAAAATGGAAAGCAAAAATATTCAATTGGTTCAAGGCGCAAATATCTTTCAGTGATTAAAAGTATTTTGTTCTATGCGGTGCAAGAACTTGAAGTGCTTGAAAAGAATCCAGCGGATAGGCTGAAGATTGAAGTGCAGGATAATGTTACATTGAAAAAAGAAGATTAAAAGTTGAAATATTTCAGCCTTGATGAAATGAATCGATTATTGTATTTTTTAAGGACAGACAAGCATCAAAGGTTTCCTGAATATCGCTTGTATTATATATTGATTTTCTTCTTATTTAAAACCGGTTTTAGGATATCTGAAGACCTTGCATTAAGATGGGATGATATTATAGGGAATATGATTGATATAAACCAGCAAACAAGCCGTGATGATAATAACAAAGTAATTCTTACATCGTTAAAAAATGATACATCATATAGAAAAATAAGCATTGATGAAGAAGTTATTCGTGAACTAAAGATATTCAAGGCAAAGCAAAATGAACTCATTCTTGGAAATCCAAGATTCCGCAAAAACAATGTTGGAATTATCTTTCAAAATTATAATGGGCATTATCTCACACCTTCTATTATCCGTGAAACGATTCAGAACTATCATAAGGCTTTCAGGGGTCTAATATAGGGGCTTACATGCTTTCAGACACACACACGCTGTTCTTGCCCTTGAATCAGGTGTAAGTCTGTTATATGTATCAAAACGATTGGGTCATAAAAACACCAAACCAACAAGTGAAACTTATTCGCATATCACGGAAAAAATTGAACAGGATGAACTTGCAAAATTCGCTTCATACACATCAAGATAAATCCCAACTTGGCACAAACTTGGCACAAACCGAAACTTAACACGTGCCAAAAACAACAAAAAACCCTTGATTCACAAGGGTTTTTCGTTTATTATCCGATAGAACCTTCCATCTCAAACTTGATGAGACGGTTCATTTCTACGGCGTATTCCATAGGTAATTCTTTTGTAAATGGCTCGATGAAGCCCATTACGATCATTTCTGTTGCTTCTTGCTGTGAAATACCACGGCTCATTAAGTAGAAGAGCTGCTCTTCTGATACTTTAGAAACCTTAGCTTCATGTTCAAGAGAAATGTTGTCATTTAAGATCTCGTTGTATGGAATGGTATCAGATGTTGACTGATTATCCATAATCAATGTATCACATTCGATATTAGCACGTGCTCCATCCGCTTTACGTCCAAAGTGAACGACACCGCGATAGGTTACTTTACCGCCATGTTTAGAAATTGACTTTGAAACAATGGTAGAAGAAGTGTTAGGAGCTAAGTGAATCATCTTTGCTCCTGCATCCTGATGCTGACCTTTACCTGCAATCGCAATCGATAACGTCATTCCACGAGCGCCTTCACCTTTAAGAATAACAGCAGGATATTTCATCGTTAATTTAGAACCGATGTTACCATCAATCCATTCCATCGTTGCATTCGCTTCACAAACTGCACGCTTTGTAACTAAGTTGAATACATTGTTTGCCCAGTTTTGAATCGTTGTATAGCGGCAATATGCATCTTTTTTAATAACAATCTCAACAACCGCACTGTGAAGTGAGTTTGTAGTATAAACAGGTGCTGTACAGCCTTCTACATAATGGACATGTGCGCCTTCATCAACAATGATTAACGTACGCTCAAATTGGCCCATGTTTTCAGAGTTAATTCGGAAATACGCCTGTAACGGAGTATCTACTTTAACTCCTTTTGGAACATAAATAAATGATCCGCCTGACCATACTGCAGAGTTTAGTGCAGCAAACTTGTTATCTGTCGGTGGAATCGTTTTTCCAAAATGCTCACGGAAGATATCCTCATTCTCTCTTAGAGCAGAATCAGTATCTTTAAAAACAATACCCAAATCTTCAAGTTCTACCTTCATGTTATGGTATACTACCTCAGATTCGTACTGAGCAGATACACCAGCAAGATACTTTTGCTCTGCTTCAGGAATCCCAAGCTTGTCAAACGTTGCTTTAATTTCTTCAGGAACTTCATCCCATGATTTTTCCGATTTCTCAGAAGGTTTTACATAATAAGTGATTTCGTCAAAGTTTAACGGAGCTAAATCTCCGCCCCATTGCGGCATCGGCATTTTGTAAAAATGCTCGAGTGATTTCAAACGGAAGTCGAGCATCCATTGAGGTTCGTTTTTTAACTTCGATATCTCTTTAACAATGTCGCTTGTTAATCCACGCTTTGAGCGGAATATAGAAACGTCTTTATCGGCAAAACCGTATTTATAATCACCGATTTCCGGCATCTTTTTCGCCATTTTCGAGTTCCTCCATTTCATAAACAAAAAGGGAATGACTCCCTTTTTGTTCTATTGTTGTTCCTCTTCGCCTAATCCTTTTTCCATTGCCTTCCACGCTAAGGTAGCACATTTGATTCGTGCTGGAAATTTGGCAACACCCTGAAGTGCTTCAATATCACCTAAATCGATATCGTCATCATACTCTTTCCCTTGCATGATATCGGAAAAAATCTTCGAAAGCTTAATCGCTTCCTCTACTTTTTTCCCTTTAATAGCCTGGGTCATCATCGAAGCAGAAGACATTGAAATGGAACAGCCTTCACCCTCAAATCTTGCATCGATAACGACTCCATCTTCAACCTTAAAGGTTAATTGAATTCGGTCGCCGCAAGTAGGATTGTTCATATTAATCGTGTGACTTCCATCTTCTAAAATCCCGCGATTACGTGGATTTTTATAATGGTCCATAATAACACGACGGTATAAATTATCTAAATTATTAGAAGACATCGCTGAAATACTCCTTTGTTTTCACAAGTCCTTCAACTAGCTTATCAATATCGTCTTCTGTGTTGTATAAATAAAAGCTTGCACGAGCAGTTGCAGATGCCTTTAACCATTTCATCAACGGTTGTGCACAATGATGTCCTGCACGGACAGCAATGCCTTCTGCGTCGAGAACAGTAGCAACATCATGTGGATGTACATCGCTAATATTAAAGGTAACAAGACCTGCACGTTTCGCAGCGTCTAATGGTCCATAAATCGTCATTCCAGGAACAGAAGACATTTTTTCCAATGCGTACGCTGCAAGCTTATGCTCGTGTTGTGCAATATTATCTAAGCCAATCTCATTTAAAAAATCAATTGCGGCACCAAGACCAATTGCACCTGCAATGATCGGTGTTCCGGCTTCAAACTTCCACGGCAGTTCTTTCCATGTAGATTCTTGTAAGTGAACAAAATCAATCATTTCTCCGCCAAACTCAATCGGTTCCATTTTTTCTAATAAATGCTTTTTGCCATATAAAACACCAATGCCTGTCGGTGCACACATCTTATGTCCAGAGAAAGCAAGGAAATCACAATCTAGATCTTGAACATCTATCTTCATATGGGGTGCACTTTGTGCCCCGTCGACTACCATAATCGCTCCATTTTCATGGGCAATTCTCGCAATTTCCTTAACAGGATTAATGACACCAAGTACATTGGATACCTGCATGACAGAAACGACACGAGTATTAGAGGTAACCGTTGCTTGAACATCATCAAGTGAAATGGTTCCATCTTCTTGAAGTGGGATGTACTTTAACACTGCTCCCGTCCGCTTTGCCACCTGCTGCCAAGGAATGATGTTGCTATGGTGCTCCATATACGTAATGACAATTTCATCACCAGCGTTTAAGTTCGCTGCTGCATAGCTTGCTGCAACTGTATTTAAAGCTGTTGTTGTGCCCCGGGTAAAAATGACCTCTTGTGTTGATTTTGCATTAATAAACTTTCGAACCTTTTCCCGTGCCCCTTCGTAAGCATCCGTCGCACGTGTTCCGAGCGTGTGGACCCCACGATGGACATTGGAATTGATTTCTTTATAATATTTCTCCACTGTCTCAATCACTTGGATTGGCTTTTGTGAAGTAGCTGAGCTATCCAAATAGACAAGCGGTTTTCCATTTACTTCTTGATCTAAAATAGGGAATTGACGACGAATATCTAAGACATTCATTATCGTACTTTCCTTTCAATGACAGCAGTTAACTGCTTTTTAACTCCTTCAATTGGTAGCTGATTCACTACCGGTGCTAGGAAACCATGAATAACCAGACGTTCTGCTTCTTTTTTCGGAATTCCACGGCTCATTAGGTAGTATAGCTGTACAGGATCTACACGACCGACTGATGCAGCGTGACCCGCTGTAACATCATCTTCATCAATAAGAAGAATCGGGTTCGCATCTCCACGTGCCTTTTCGCTGAGCATAAGTACACGGGATTCCTGTTCCGCATTCGATTTTGACGCACCATGCAGGATATGGCCAATTCCATTAAAAATAGAAGAAGCACTGTCCTTCATGACACCATGTTTTAAAATATAACCCTCTGTGTTTTTACCAAAATGAACAACCTTTGTTGTAAAGTTTTGTGTCTGTTCGCCACGTCCAACAACAACTGTTTTGGTATCGCCATACGCACCATCACCAACTAGGTTAGTGGTATTTTCTGAAATGGTATTTCCTTCATTCATTAAACCAAGTGCCCATTCAATTCGAGCATCTCTCCCAGCAGATCCACGACGGTTCACGTATGTTGTTACACCCTTCGCAAGGGTATCAACAGCACCGTACTGAACCTTAGCACCAGCTTTTGCAATCACTTCCGTCACAATATTAAATACACCATTGGCAGATTCAATCGTTGACAGATAGTTTTCTACGTAGGTAACAGAGCTATTATCATCTGCAACGACAATAACATGATTGAACAGGTTTGCTTCAGCATCATCATGTAAATAAATAGAATGGATCGGTTCTTTGATTTCAACATTTTTAGGAATGTATAAGAATGCTCCACCATTTATAAGTGCTGCGTGGAAGGCAATTAGTCGATGTTCGTCTGTTTTAACAGCTTCTGTTAACAAGTATTTTTGCACAAGCTCGCCATGTTCACGAACGGCAGTAAAGATATCTGTGAAAATAACACCTTGCGCTTTTAATTCTTCTGACAAAGAAATATACGCAGGTGTTTGATTTCGCTGAATATATAAATTCTTAGCAGCAGCCTCATCACCTATTAATGCTTTTACTTCTTCAGGAAGCCCAGCAAGTGATGTGAAGACTTCACTTTTTACAGTATGATTATCAAATTGAGTGAAATTCCACTTATCAATTTTTGTTTTATCTGGTCTTGGCATTGGAAGGTTTTCGCTAAGCTCAAATGCATTTACACGAAATTCCTCCATCCAAGCGGGCTCGTTCATTTCTTTTGAAAAGGAACGAACAAAATCTTTATCAAATGATAAATTCGTTTCTGTTGTCATGATTATCCTCCTAACGCAAACTCTTACGCTTCTTGCCCAACTGTTTCATCTTCGATTCCGAGCTCTTGCTTGATCCAGTCATATCCTTCTGCTTCTAAGCGTTGTGCTAGTTCTGGTCCGCCTGATTTCACAATACGTCCCTGCATCATAACGTGCACATAGTCAGGAGTGATATAATTTAAAAGTCGTTGATAGTGAGTAATAACTAAACAACCAAATTCTTCTCCACGCATTTCATTGATTCCTTTTGAAACAACCTTAAGGGCATCAATATCTAATCCAGAGTCAATTTCGTCTAAAATGGCGATTTTTGGCTCAAGCATCATTAATTGGAGAATTTCATTACGCTTCTTCTCTCCGCCTGAAAATCCTTCATTTAAATAGCGTTGTGCCATATCAAGATCCATTTCAAGGTATTCCATCTGCTTATCCATTTTGCGAATAAATTTCATTAATGAAATTTCATTACCTTCTCCAAGACGGCTGTTAAGTGCAGAACGTAAGAAATCCGCATTTGTAACCCCGTTAATTTCACTTGGGTATTGCATCGCTAAAAATAGGCCAGCACGAGCTCGCTCGTCTACTTCCATTTCAAGAACGTTTTGATCGTCTAGAGTAATATTTCCGCTCGTTACTTCATATTTCGGGTGGCCCATAATAGCAGAAGATAAAGTAGATTTACCAGTACCATTCGGTCCCATGATTGCGTGAATTTCTCCACCTTTTATTTCAAGGTTTACACCTTTTAAAATTTCTTTTCCATCAATTTCTACATGTAAATCTTTGATCGTTAATGTTGATCCAGCCATATATATACCTCCGCAAAGATAATTTTGTATCTTGTAGCCTCTAACACCGGCCCCAAAATTCTATTCTCACTTTATTCTCATTACAATCTTATAACAAATCCTATGTGTTAGCAACTTATAAACAGTATTAACTTTGTATGAAGAGATAAGAAAGTTTATTTTCACTAAATACAAACCAATTGAGAATGAATAAGTAGACAAGATGTGTTTTTATTATAATAAATTCAGAATTTTAAAACTTGTGACCGCTTTATGTATTCACATACGAATAAAATCATAACGTATTTATCTCTATTTTGCCAAGACTTCCTCATTATTATTTCCTACCGATTTTTACCTATCCAATCGTATTCATGTATTTATACAAAGAAAAGCCAGTGAATCATGATCACCGGCTTCCTGCTTTCTTCCTATTTATTAGTACCTTTTAGACTAATTTCCCATAATGAGGTTATTCTCCTGGTATAACAGCACCTTGGTACTTTTCTTGCAGGAATTTATTAATCTCCTCTGATTGTAAAACCTCTACAAGTGTTTTAATTTCTTCGCGGTCTTTGTCCTCAGAGCGAACGACAACAAGGTTTGCGGGCACAACGTCATCGCCTTCAAATGCGATTCCATACTTTCCAATGTCAATACCGCCTTCTAATGCGTAGTTCGTATTAATAACGACCGCATCGCCTTCACCGCTATCGAAAGAAGAAGCTAATAGTTTTGCTTCAATTAGAGTTGAGAAATCAAGGTCCTTTGGATTTTCGACAATATCCTCTACTCTTGCACTCGCTCCAACGCCTTCTTTAAGCTTAATTAATCCTTCTTTTTCAAAAATAGGTAAAATACGTCCATGGTCACTTAGTGAATCACTCATAATAATTTTTGCACCTTTTGGAAGGTCATTTAAGCTTTTGTATTTTTTAGAATAAATTCCGATTGGTTCCTTATGAATTCCACCAACACTTACAAAATCAAAATCTTTATTTTCTTCCATTTGCAGTTCTAAATACCCTGGTGTTTGAAAATAGTTTGCGTCGAGTTCTTTATCCCTTAACGCTACGTTTGGCAGGATATAATCTTGAAAAACTTGCACTTCTAGATCAATGCCTTTTTCCTTTAATAAAGGTTTTGCCGCTTCTAACACTTCCGCATGCGGTACAGCAGATGCTCCAACAACTAACTTTTTGTTTCCTTCTTCTCCTGCGTTATCTGCAGTATCGTTTTTAGCACCACCGCAAGCTGTGAGGGCAAGTGCAACTAACGCAATGATAATTAAACTAAATGCTTTTTTCATAATCTAACTCCTCCTGTTATCGTTTATCTATTTTTTTTGTAAAATAATCTCCAATAAATTGGATGATAAAAACCAAAATTAAAATGGCAATCGTTGCAACTAACGTAACAATAGGTCTATTGCGCTGAAAACCTTCAAGGTAGGCAAAATGACCAAGTCCCCCTGCTCCAATTACCCCAGCCATTGCTGTAAAGCCTACTAGTGAAATAGCTGTAACCGTAAGCCCTGAAATTAATGCCGGCAAAGATTCCGGTATTAATACTTTAAAAATAATATGACCATGTGTTGCTCCCATTGATTGTGATGCCTCAATAACACCTTTATCGATTTCCCTAAGGGCAATCTCCACCATTCTTGCGTAAAAAGGAGCTGCGCCAATAATTAAGGCAGGCAGCGCTGCATTTGCACCAAGCATAGTTCCAACCAATAATTTTGTAAAAGGAATTAATAATACAATTAAGATAATAAAGGGTATGGACCTGAAAATATTAACAAATCCAGCAATAATAACATTTACACCTCTATTTTCCCACATATTACCTTTACCTGTTAGAAATAATAGCAGACCAAGCACCAATCCCAAAATAAATGTAGTAAGGACTGAAATGGAAGTCATATAAAGGGTTTCACGTGTGGCTTCTAATAATTGAGTCCACTTTACCATTTCCGTAAAGTTAGCCATTACTAATCACCTCCACGCCGACTTGCTGGGAGCGAATGTAGTCTACTGCCTTGTTAACTTCTAGTTCGTCGCCATCAAGATGTATAAAAAGCGTCCCATAGGAACCACTTTGCGTTTGTGAAATTTTCCCCTGCAAAATATTGACTGTAACATTATTTTGACGGATTAAATTGGTGATTAACGGTTGCTCGACTGAATCGCCGATAAAGGATAATTGAACGACCTGACCTGATTGATAGCGTTCTAGCAAATGTTCAGCTGTCTCTTTTGTTTCTTCAGGCTCGGTAACCTGCTGAACAAAACGTTTCGTAATTGGCTGCTGCGGATTTTTAAATACATCTAACACATGGCCAAGCTCTACGATTCTCCCACTTTCCATAACTGCTACTCGATGACAGATCTTACGAATAACATGCATTTCATGTGTAATTAACACAATGGTTAATCCCAGCCTTTTATTGATATCGACTAACAAATCCAGGATGGAATCAGTAGTCTGTGGATCTAGCGCTGACGTTGCTTCATCACAAAGCAGTACTTTGGGATTATTAGCGAGCGCCCGGGCAATTCCTACACGCTGTTTTTGACCGCCGCTAAGCTGTGATGGATAAGCATTTTCTCTTCCTTCAAGACCAACTAATTTGATTAGTTCATTTACCCGCTTTTTCCTTTCTGGTCCATTAACACCAGCAATTTCTAATGGAAATGCGATATTCTCACTTACTGTCCTTGACCATAGCAGGTTAAAATGCTGAAAAATCATACTAATTTCCTGACGTGCTTTTCTGAGCTCACTGCCCCTAATTTTTGATATAACCCGTCCAGCTACCGTAACAGACCCTGCTGTCGGAAGCTCTAGTCCATTAAGCATTCGTATTAAGGTACTTTTACCAGCACCGCTATATCCGATTACACCAAAAATTTCTCCTTCTTTTATTTCTAAATTTACTTCATCGACAGCTTTTAGCTGTCCCTGTTTAGAAGGAAACACTTTTTGAACATCTTTTATCGAAATCATTCCATCACCTACTTTTATCCAATTAAAAATGAATTGCAAAAACTCCACCAGATTGTACCGCTTAAATATAGGGTTTGACTGTTTTCAGAAAAACATTCTTATATTAGAAATTAAAAAGCCTTTCTGCAGAGGGCAGAAAGGCATCATAAATAAAAACCTTTCTCCCATCTTCCAAAGCAATCGCTTTGTGTGAATTGGCACCATTTCAATATTAATATTGACGGTTGCCGGGCTTCATCGGGCACATCCCTCCACCTCTCTTGATAAGAGCTATAGCATTCTATATTTAATTAACACGTTCACGGATTAAAGCAATCATTTTAGTACGAAAGTAATCTTATCACGGATAAAAAGTGGTGTCAAACAAATTATCTTCTTATTTTGAATAAACTTTAATCTTACTTTACGCTTTTGTTTTTATGGAAGAAACACCTGTGGCGGCCTCAATTGCTGATTCAAGATCCTCGATTAGATCCTCCACATTCTCAATGCCTATGGAAAGTCGAATTAAGTCCTCAGAAACACCAGCTGCCTTTAGTCCTTCTGCATCTAACTGCTGGTGAGTAGTGCTGGCAGGATGGATAATTAAGCTTTTCGCATCCCCAACATTCGCTACATGGGCGAAAAGTGTAATCGAATCAATTAATTTTGCTCCTGCATCTCTTCCACCTTTTATACCAAAAACAATCATAGATCCTGCACCCTTAGGTAAATACTTACTTGCCAATTCATTATCAGGATGTGAAGTGTGGCCAGGATAGGATACCCACTCTACTGCAGGATGCTTTAATAAATAATCCACTACTTCCTTAGTATTAGCAACATGTTCCTTCATTCGGACATGCAGGGTTTCAAGACCAAGAGTGAATTGAAAGGCATTTTGCGGACTTAAAGAAGGTCCTAAGTCACGTAATAATTGTACACGAGCTTTGATAATATAAGCTACAGCACCTAATGCTTCAGCGTAAACAAGATCATGATAACTAGGATCCGGGGTGGTAAAGCCTGGGAATTTAGGTGAATTCCAGTCGAACTTGCCACCGTCTACAATAACCCCTCCGGTTGATGTCCCATTCCCTAAAAGCCATTTCGTTGCTGAATGGATAACAATATCTGCCCCATATTCTATGGGTCTGCATAGATAAGGTGTGGCAAAGGTATTATCAATAATTAATGGAACTCCTGCTTCATGGGCAATTTCTGCTACTTTTTCAATATCAAGAACTCGTAAAGACGGATTACCAATCGTCTCAGCAAATACTGCTTTTGTTTTTTCATTGATTGCAGCGCGGAAATTATCTGGATCTTCTGGGTCAACAAACTTAACCTTGATTCCGTACTTCGGAAGTGTAACAGCAAATAAATTGTACGTTCCACCATATAAAGTCGATGCCGAAACGATTTCATCACCTGCTTCTGCAATATTTAGGATTGACAAGGTAATGGCAGCCATTCCGCTTGCTACTGCTAAAGCCCCGACTCCACCCTCCAACAGGGCAACTCTTTCTTCGAAAACAGTAGTTGTTGGATTATGGATTCGAGTATATATGTATCCAGTCTCTTTCAACGCAAAAAGATTTGCTGCATGTTCCGTATTTTTGAATTGGTAGGCATTATTTTGGTAAATCGGTACGGCCCGTGCACCTGTTACTGGGTCTGGTGCCAATCCGCCATGAACACTCAAAGTTTCAAATCGATAATTTTTTTGATTTTCCCCCATACTAACACTCCTCCAATTAATTAATATTCTTTGGTTTAGAAAAAAACGAGAGTGAATAATCCACTCTCGTTTCGTTCCCTGCTGAATTACTTTAACAAATCACTAATCTCAGAAACTACAGAAGGAGAAACAACTTGCTCTCCGCCGAATACGTTTACTTGAGATAATTCTAATGAAGCCAAGTATGCTTTTGCAGCCTCAGGTAATGTGCTAGAAACTAATACGACACCAGCCTTATCTTTAGCAGCTAACGCAGCTCCAGCTAAGCTGTCAGGGAAATTGTAACCAGTTGCTACATAAACAACATTAGAATCTGTACCAAAGTGTTTCGCAACAGCAATATTAGTATCAAATCGTGTTGCACCGCCTAAGCGAGTTACCTTTGGTAAGGTTGAAGCAGCCCCTTCAGTTATTACATCTTTTCCACCAACAACTAATGTTTCTTTAGAGCCTAATGTATCAATCGCTTTATTAGTAGCAGCTGGAAGAGTTTTCGATGAATTTGCCAATAGAATTGGTAATCCTTCTGCTCCAGCGAAAGATGCTACAGACAATGCATCTGGATAGTTTTCGCCGTTTACAACAACAACTTTGTCAGATCCATTTGGTGCAACTTCTTTCGCAATAGCTGCAGCCGTGTCATAACGAGTTGCGCCTGACAATCTAACTACCTCAACACCAGAATCTTTAATTTGTTTTTCTACTGCAGGCAAGACAGCTCCATCTCCGCCAAGGATATAAACTTTCTTCGCTCCGAGTCTAGCAATCTCTTCTTTTGTAGCAGCATTTAGGTAATTGTGGTTCGTTAATAAAAGTGGTGCGTCAAATTTAGCTGCTAAAGGTACACCAGCTAAAGCATCTGCATATAAATCCCCACGAGCAAGAACGACTACATCTGATTTTTCCCATCCCTTTTGACTCACAGCTACAGAAGTTGCGTATCGATCCAAACCAGCTATACGATCAACTTGAGTATCGCCACGATAAATACTTACTTCTTTCGTTGTTTTGTTACCTGCAACGTCTTCAAGCTCAAGGGTAAATGTATTGTTTCCTGGTTTTAATTCAAGCTCAGTTGTTACAGTTTCGTTGATAGGCTTCATTACGAAGTTTTCAAATTGGAATTGGTGATTAAACTCTTCATTACCATCCACTTTATATTTAAGTTCTTCGAAGTTATCAGAGATAACTGCAGTTAATGTAACTTTATCAACATTAGGTTTTACTTTTGATGGAACATCAACCTTAAGTTCAGGTGCTGTAGTATCGACTACAAGGTCACGTACTAGGTAATCAATCTCATTACCGGCAACGTCTTTACCAGAAATTCTAACTTCTTGGACACCATCTTCTTCAAAAGTAACGGTTGTGCTGAACTCATAACGAGATTTTTCATCATTCCAAACTAGCTCAACTGACTTACCAGCTACTTTGAAATCAGTAACCTTTGAATTATCTGTTAGATAACCAGCAACAGGCAGTTCATGAGAAGTGTAAACATTTGTAGCTCCAATTGAAGTTACATGGATGAATGGAATAGTAGAGTCGTTAGCACCTTCTACAACTACATTAGAAGAGTTTCCAGCAAAGTCATATGCAACAACTTCTACTGTACCGCCTACTGGCGCTTTAGCAAATGTATATTCAGTTGCTGTTCCAGCTAATGGCAGATCATCCTCACCAAACACTGATTCACCGTTTACAAGGATATCATAGTAAGCTACTCCTGATCCATTTTCATCAGATGAACTTAATGTTAGCTTGTCCCCTTTAACACTTGCAGTCAATTCTGGTGCTGCAGTATCAACTACAACAGGGAAGGTAACTTTTTGTGGTTCTTTTCCTTCGAAATCAATAGTAGATGAGATTTCATAGAAATATTCACCATCTGCTACTAATTTGTTTTTCACTGTTCCATCCCATGCTGCAGCGGTCTTAATATAATATTGATCTCCTCTGCCGCCATCGTTGAAGTTTTTACGAACTAATTCTTCAGAATTTAATTTACGTAGAACATTTCCGTCTTTATCAACAATCTTGTATTCTACTGATTTAGCATTTCTTAAGAAAGATAGAATTGGCATCGCATCATCACTTACACCGTCACCATTTGGAGAGAATGCAATGTTTTCATCTTTAAATGAATCATCAGCAGGGTTAAATCCTAAGTAATTGTAATTGTCATCTCCAGCAGATGTCACCATTCCTGTATGGCCATAGAAATATTTTTCTTCAAAGTTTTCATCATATCTGCTTGTGTCAATGATAGGTGCTTTATTCCAATCACCATTAAAGCCAACATATGGTACATTAACTGTCGGATTCTCGTCATTAACATCTGTTAATGTTACGAAACCTTCTACAAAATAGCCATTTTCAAATAATTCGTCTAGTGGAGCATTGTAACCCCATTCAACAGTATTTGTTAAGTCAACTGTTACAGTAACTGACGCACTTCCATTTGCAGGAACTGTCAGCTCTTTTGTATTAAAGGAGATTGGGAATTCTCCAACCCATGGCGCAGCTTCAGATATTGTGCCTGCTTTGTAGATACCTTGAGATTCTAATTGGTCTACTCCGTCAATGTTTAAATCTGTTAGAACATTACCACTTACATTATAAGTTACTGCTTTGTCTGAGAAGTTTTCAGCCTTTAATGCAAAAGTTGCTTTATTACCTTTAATTTCCTTCAAGGCAACTTTTGCTTCATTTGTAGCAGTGTTTGTAACCACTACTGGAGTGCTTAATGCTGAATGAAGCTGCATTAACCCAGCACCTTGGCGGCGTGGAGAATAAGGATTATGCATATATGCTGCATTATATGTTCCTTTATCCTCTACTACCTTACTTGTGTTCATCAAGATATTTTTAGCCATATTTACTTTTGCTGCACCTGTGAGATTAGGGAAATCTTTTTCTACTCGCTCAAGGACAAGGGCAGAACCACCTGATACGTGAGGAGCAGCCATTGATGTACCACTCATTGTTCCGTACTGGTCATTATTAAGTGTAGAAAGAATATTTCCACCTGGTGCTGTAATTTCAGGCTTAAAGTCTAGGTTTGGAGTTACACCCCAAGATGTAAAGCTTGACATTTGATTAGCAGTAGGGTTTGCAGCAGTAACTTGGTCCCCTTGGAATTGAACTGTTACTGGTGTACCAGCCGCTAATTGAGCTTTTAATAAATCTCCATCTGTTTTCAGCATAAATAGCTGTGGAATCTTAATATCTGGAGATGTTGCCATGCTGACATAACCATCAGAATGGTTATAAATAATAACCCCAGCAGCACCTGCAGCTTGTGCATTTAGTGCTTTAACAACGAAACCAAGAGTTCCACGTTGGATTAATGCATATTTCCCTGTAAAATCCTTACCTGCAAATTGTTCAGGAAGACCAATACCAGCGTCTAGGATTTCGTATGATTGACCTTGAGCAGGTTCTACAGCACTTGCAGATAAGAATGGAGCTTTTCCTGCTGTTTCGCCAAATGAATAAGTTGCTGCAAATAAGTCAATAAAACTATTTTCAAGTGAAGCAACCTGTAAGGAATTAGTAGATAAACCTGGTGAACCTACAACACCTTTATCAGGATTTGCTGCTAGTGGATTAAAGTATCCATCACCAAAATGATTGGAGTTACCTGCAGAAATAGACATTAACACACCATTATCTATTCCTCTTTGAACAGCCATTTGCTCTGGATCATCAGGTAGTACAAATGCACCAGTTGAACCTAAACTCATGTTAACAACATCAGCATCAAGCTGGATTGCATCATCAATCGCTTTGATGATAATGTCACTCCATGTTGAAGGCATCTCTGGGTCATTTCCGAATACCTTCATTGCAAGTAATTGAGCTTCAGGTGCAACCCCTTTTATGCCGCCTTCTGCTTCGTTACCATTGGCCCCAACAGTACCCGCAACGTGCATTCCATGCATAGAAGCGTCTGGGCCAATGTCAAGAATTTCGTTATTTTCATCATAATAGTTATAACCGTAAGGGACCTTCTCAGTAAAGAATTGTCCAAGAACTTCTTTATCTTTAACTGCAGCTTCAACTTCTGCTTTAGTTAAATCTGCTTTTGAAGCATCAGTTAAAACCATATCTTTATGGCTAGGATCGATACCGGTGTCAACAACAGCAACTACCATTCCTTCGCCTTTTACTCCATAATCATCCCAAGTGGCTTGAGCTTGGATGATGTCTTTACTATATTTCATTTCCGGAGTAGTTTCCGGACGCTGATATTCATTTGCAATTGTTACCTTTGTTACTCCTTCAACACTTCTAAGTGCAGCAACTTGACCGTATTCGACAATTCCACTAAATCCGTTAACAGCTGTAGTGAAATTTTGCTTGTATTGCATCTTTACTGCCTTAGCAGCAATTTTTGATTTAACAGCATTTTGTTCTTTCAAAATATCATTTTGAAGCTTTTCTTTAACAGATGCAGATAATTCATTATATTTCTTGCCTTGCTTTGTTGCATATGTAATCGCCGGTTCACCTTCGACTTCAACAATTACACGAACCTTATCACGCTTTTTGTATCCTGCTTCTTTTTCAAAATTTTGACCCTTTGGCATGTTAATTGACTTTGCAAAATCTCTTTGTGGTTTTACGGTTTCTGACTTTAATACCGGCTTACTAACAGTAGCAGCCATTGCTGAGTTAGAGAACAGAAGCAACGATGCAAGTGCTAGTGATACACTACCTTTAATTTTCAAACCCTTTCCCCCCTAATGAGATAAATAAAAACCAAATCAAATTGTTTGTCTCATAATAAGAATACGATATATAAAAATATCACTACCTCTCCCATATTCAGAATTGTTGTACTATATTAGTTTAGTAATAATATTACAAATAGTCAAATAATATTTTAGAAAAATTAGGATAAGTTTCCTATTAATTGTAAAGATAAAATACCTACTGTTTAGACAAAAAAAAACAGATACCTAAGCATCTGTTTTAGTTAAAATGATGTTTTAATCTTTCATATAAAAACGGAACGGATTGAAAAGCATAGATTGTATCAACAATCTCACCATTTTTTATAAAAATAAGACAGGGAACACTTTCAATTTCAAACTTTATCGCCAGTTCGGAGTTATAGTTCAAATTGATTTTCCCTATTTCTACATCAACCATTTTCTCAATAATTTGCAGCATTCTCGATGCTACCTGACAAGTACCACATAAAGGGGTATAGAAGTAAATGAGTCCGGATGAATGATCTTTTAAGAATGATGATACTTCATCAAGGTTCCAATCGTTCATTTTCTTAACCCATCTCTAAAAATTCAGAATGAACATCGATATTAGCGCCTAAAAGAACGGTAGCTAGATGGTACACTGGAGCAGTTGCTACTTCGCGGTACATTCTGTCTATATAGATATGTTCCGCTTGAGGGAACTCCCTCTTCAATTGTTTGCGCAGCTTTTCACCAGCATCATCAGCATCTACAAGGATATAGACCTCTTTATCTTCGAGAGAGTCAATTAATTCATCCAATTTCGACATACTAATGGTACCATTTGTACAAACAATATCCATCGGTTCCTTCAGGATACTTTTTACCTTTTTCTTATCTGATTTTCCTTCAACAATCAGAACTTTATCACCATACGTGTCATTCATCATTCATCACCTATACGAAAGAAAGTTATTTGTTGATGTTAACATATTCAATAAATTTAATAACGTGTCTATATGTTAACTATACCACGATAGACCTTTTGATAATAGGTGTTTGCTTATAGGTTCATGTACTAACACCATCCACCATCATCACAATCGGTATATTTTGCATCTGGCTGTTCTGTCACTGTCACATTCTGAAATATTTTTCTTTGTTCTACTTCAAATCGCTGATCTAACTGGAAAGTCATGTCTCCCGGTAGCTGAATCTTTCCAATTGGAGTGTTATCAAGAAATAATTCCATTTCACCATTTTTCATTTTACCAACTACGCGATCTGTCACATCAATTTTCTGTTGTTTCAATGTCATTCCAAGATCCCCTTTTGTAAAAGTTTATTATAGTATCCCCTAGTTGTAGAATATACAAGGTGCGAATTTTTCCCATAAAAAAACACCTTGAGGAACAAGGTGTTTTGCTACTATTAGTCTTCTTTAATCATTGCTTCATATTGTTCTGCAGTCATGAGGTTCTCCAATTCATTGCTATTAGAAGGCTCAATGACAATCATCCATGCCTTTTCATATGGAGATTCGTTTACGAATTCAGGGCTGTCACTTAAATCTTCGTTAACTTCAACAACCTTACCACTCAGCGGCGCATATAATTCAGAAACTGTTTTTACAGATTCAACACTGCCAAATGGTTCATCTGCAGTCACTTCATCGCCCACTTCAGGAAGTTCAACAAAAACGATGTCTCCTAACTCAGATTGTGCAAAGTGAGTAATCCCTACACGGACTGTTTCTCCTTCAATCTTTACCCACTCATGTTCTTCAGAATAACGCAATTCCTTTGGTGTAGTCATTACAAAATCCCTCCATTATTTTCTGAAATTCTATCATCGACATATATCGATTTTACCTTAATAACTTTTTGAAAAGTATTGATATGCTTATAACCACATTTTCTCATACTCTTCTTCTTTAAAGCCTACTGTTACTTTTTCCCCATCCGTTACTAATGGTCTTTTGATTAGCATCCCATCCGAGGCTAACAAATCTAGCAGTTCATCTTCTGAAGCAGTGGATATTTTATCCTTAATACCCAGTTCACGATACTTTTGCCCGCTTGTATTAAAGAACTTCTTTAATTCAAGGTTGCTTTTTTCGTAATAATCCTGAAGTTCTGCCTTAGTCGGTGGGTGTTCAACAATATGTATTTCTTTGTAGGAAAGATGATGTGCATCCAGCCATTTCTTTGCATTTCGACATGTACCACATTTCGGATACCAGTAAAAAGTAAGAGACATCCCTTCCACCCCCTCTGCACAAAACATCTAATGACGTCATCGTCACTTGAATAGTAACACAACGAGAAAAAAAGTAAAAATGCTTCCCTTACAAAAATTCGACTAAATCTGCGAATTTCCTGCTAAACCAACAGAAAAATTTAGACTCCCAACAAACGCCGGGAGCCTAAAGTTTATCCATTATACGATATAGCGTTCAGCTTCAATCAGAACATCAGCAGCTTCACGTTTCTTACCAATCACATTGATTGGGGTATGGCGTGTAAGTTTGCGAAGGGCAGATACAAGCATACGAAGTGTATCTCCTTGTTCAGTTGCAACTAACGTTTCTTTAGCATGCTGTTCGATTTCGTTAAAAGCTTCTTGACAGAAGATTTGTGTATATAGAAGCTTTTGTTTATTTTTCTCTAGACCCGTCTTGGCGATTGCTTTTTCTGTGCGTAAAACGGCAGATTCCATTGCATAGGCATTAGAAACAATATCCGCGATATTTGATAAGATTTCTTGTTCTTTATCAAGAGCCTTACCAAATTTTTGTGCAGCTAAGCCCGAAGCTAATAAGCCGATTTTCTTGGCATTACTTACTAGATGTTTTTCTTGTGCAAGAGGCTCATCACCAGGCTCTTCAGGCATTAACATCATGATTTCTTCTTGAAGTGCCGTAGCTTTTTGGAATAATGGCAGCTCTCCTTTAAATGCTTTTTTAATATATGTGCCAGGCACAATCAGGCGGTTAATTTCATTCGTACCTTCGAAAATCCGGTTAATACGGGAATCACGGTACGCTCTTTCAATTGTATACTCCTGCATAAAGCCGTATCCACCATGAATTTGGACACCCTCGTCTACAACGTAATCTAATACTTCACTTGCAAAGAATTTATTAACAGAACATTCAATTGCATATTCAGCAATCGAATTTGCCACTAATTTAATGTCCTTTTGTTCTTCAGTAGAAAGCTTTCCTTGGTTTTCTTCGAACATTCCAACGGTCCGGTAAACAGAGCTTTCCGCTGCATAGATTTTTGAAGCCATGGTACCGAACTTTTCTTTTGTTAAATTAAACTGAGAAATTGGTGTGTTAAATTGCTTACGGCCATTTGCATATTTAACGGCTAACTCAAATGCATTCTTAGATCCGCCTACAGCGCCAACTGCTAATTTATAGCGTCCGATGTTTAAAATATTAAACGCAATGACATGGCCTTTGCCATATTCACCTAATAAATTTTCAACAGGTACTGGTACATCTTCTAAAATAAGAGTACGTGTGGATGAGCTCTTAATTCCCATTTTCTTTTCTTCTGCCCCAGTAGAAACTCCTGGGAAATCTCTTTCCACAATGAATGCGGTAAAGTGTTCGCCATCAATTTTGGTATATACAACAAATACATCTGCAAAACCTGCATTGGTGATCCACTGTTTTTCGCCGTTTAGGATATAATGAGAACCCTCTGCATTTAATTTAGCTGTTGTCCTTGCACCAAGAGCATCAGAACCTGAACCTGGCTCGGTTAAGGCGTAGGCCGCAATTTTTTCACCTGAAGCAAGAGCAGGTAAATATTTTTTCTTTTGCTCTTCGTTACCGAATAAAACGATCGGCAGCGAGCCGATACCAACATGGGCACCATGAGATAGCGAGAAGCCGCCAGCTTTTGACATTTTTTCAGTTATAAGTGATGAAGTTACTTTATCTAATCCTAAACCTTCATACTCTTCAGGTACATCCGCAGCCAATAGACCAAGGTCACCCGCTTGCTTTAAAAGCTTTACAGTACGATCAAATTCATGGTTTTCCAGGTGTTCCAACTGTGGAAGAACTTCTTTTTCAATGAAGTCTTCTGCAGTTTTGGCAATCATTAATTGCTCTTCATTAAAATCCTCAGGTGTTAAAATTCGGTTATAGGAAATATCATCGATTAAAAAGCTTCCGCCTTTAATAATTTTTTCAGTTTGTTGTGTCATTATATTTTCCTCCTAATCTTTTTATAGCAGTGATTTCCGCTCCACTAAGGAAAGCTTCTTCGAATAATCACCGCAGGGACAGGCTGTTTCTGCCTGTCGCGAGGTGCTTCGCTTTCCGCAGGAGGTCCGGGGAGCCTCCTCGGCGCTATAGCGCCTGTGGGGTCTCCCCTGTCCCTTAC
>NZ_NPDD01000202.1 GCF_002272245.1 Bacillus sp. 7884-1
CATTGAATTTTACATCCTCGAATCCGCCCACGCACGAAGAAAATGCGATAGCATTTTCGAGGAGTCTCGCACCTTCCGCTCCAATCATCATAGTTCTCATATTTACACTGAGTTTTAAATGCATTTTTATAAAAGTTCGAAGACTCCAGCTGCGCCCATTCCGCCGCCTATACACATGGTTACTACTCCGAATTGTTGGTTGCGGCGTTTTAATTCATGGATTAGGGTTAAGGTTAGCTTTGCACCTGTACATCCAAGTGGATGACCTAGTGCGATTGCTCCGCCATTTACATTTACCTTTTCTTCGTCTAAGCCAAGCTCGCGAATTACTTGAAGGGATTGTGAAGCAAATGCTTCATTTAATTCAAAAAGATTGATATCAGATAGCTCTAATCCTGCTAACTTAACAGCTTTTGGTACGGCTACTACAGGTCCAACTCCCATAATTTCCGGTGGTACACCTCCGACTGCAAACGATCTGAATTTTGCTAATGGCTTTAATCCGAGTGCTTCTGCTTTTTCACGGTCCATAATCATTAAAGCCGCTGCACCATCACTTGTTTGTGAAGCATTACCGGCCGTAACCGAACCTGTCACAGAGAAAGCAGGTCGAAGTTTCGCTAATGATTGCAGGTTAGTATCTGGACGTACACCTTCATCTTGAGAAAACTGAATCGTTCTTTCTACTAACTTATTGTCATTTCCTATAGTACGGTGGGTAACTTCAACTGGGACGATTTCGTCTACGAATTTTCCCTCTTGAATGGCCTTAGCAGCTTTTTGATGACTTCGAACGGCAAATGCATCTTGATCCTCACGAGAAATACCATATTTCTTGGCTACTTCTTCGGCTGTATGACCCATTCCCATATAGTACTCTGGAGCTGTTTCTGCTAATTTGACATTTGGACGAACCACATGCCCCATCATTGGAATTAGACTCATGGATTCTGCCCCGCCAGCAATCGCCGTATCAGTGTGTCCGAGCATAATCCCTTGTGCTGCATAGGCAATCGCCTGCAGACCAGATGAACAAAAACGATTAATGGTGATGGCTGGTACTGTGTGCGGCAGCCCTGCTAATGCACCAATATTCCGAGCCATATTATTCCCCTGCTCTGCTTCTGGCATCGCACAGCCAATGATTAAATCATCAATATTTCCTTCGTAATTTCCGGCGCGCTTTAATGTTTCTTTGACAACCAATGCTCCCAAATCATCAGGGCGAACATGGGCAAGCGTTCCTTTCTTCGCTTTACCTACCGGGGTCCGTGCTCCGGCTACGATTACCGCTTCTCTCATTTCATTCCCTCTCTTTCCTTGTATATTAGCAATCTATTTGTCTAGCTTCA
>NZ_NPDD01000203.1 GCF_002272245.1 Bacillus sp. 7884-1
TGTTCAAGGCGCTTCCGCTTTCCTTTTTAATTTCTTAAAGGCTTTCCTTTTGTAAGCATGTGCTGCATACGCTGTTGTGTTTTTTGTTCTCTTACTAAGCTTAAGAATGCTTCTTTTTCTAAATTCAATAAATATTGCTCATCTACTTCGGTTCCATAAGGGACTTTTCCGCCAGCAATCACATAAGCAACTTTTTTAGCTATCTTCAAATCATGTTCAGAAATATATCCAGATAAGAACATGGACTGTGCCCCAAGTAAGAGTGTAGCGTAGCCTGTTTCACCCACTACCGGCACTTTACTGCGTGCTTTTTGTACATAACCCTGCTCATACAATGCGAGAACAGCTTGCTTTGCATCGTATAACAGGTGATCTCCATTAATACTAATCCCATCTGCTAAGCCTAAGAAATTATTCTCACGTGCTTCTGCACCAGAAGTGGATACTTTCGCAGTCGCAATGGTTTCAAACACTTTATTAGCAACAGCTTGCAGGTCAACTTGAACGCCATTCGGCAGTCCTTCTAAATGCTTTATATATAACTCTTTATTACCACCGCCGCCAGGGAGTAATCCTACACCGACTTCAACGAGTCCCATATAAGTTTCTGCAGATGCTTGAATGTGCGCTGCAGGTAAACAAACCTCTGCTCCACCGCCAAGTGTCATGGCAAATGGTGCTGCTACGACTGGTTTTGCACTGTATTTAACTTTCATCATCGCATTTTGGAATTCACGAACTACCATTTCCAGCTCATAGATATTATCATCCTGTGCTTCCATTAGCATCATCGCAAGGTTTGCACCGACACAGAAATTCTTACCTTGGTTACCGATTACAAGTCCTTTGTAATTCTTTTCAACTTCGTCAACTGCGAAGTTAATCATCTGAATAATATCAAGTCCAATCGCATTATGCGGTGAGTGGAATTCAAGGAGAGCAACGCCATCTCCCAAATCAATCAAGCTTGCACCGCCATTCTTTTTAATAACACCTTTTTGTTTTTTTAATTTTTTTAGATCAATGGCTTTTGGATTGCTTTCCACTAGACGGTATTCACCATTGTAGTAGAAGAATCGTTCGCCATTTTCTTCTAAATAGAAAGATGTATGCCCCTTAGCAAGCATTTTTGTCACCCAAGCAGGAATTTCTAGTCCTTCATTCTTCATCTTTTGGACTGACTTCTCCAAACCAATGGCATCCCATGTTTCAAAAGGACCCATTTCCCATCCGAAGCCCCATTTCATAGCCCGGTCAATATCAACGATGGTGTCAGCGATTTCTCCCAAAAGCTGTGCAGAGTATACTAGAACCGGGCTAAAAATGTTCCATAACAACTGACCTGCACGATCGTCTGTGTATACAAGCGCTTTCAATTTATTTGCAGTGCCTTTTTCCTGCTTACTCATTTCAGTAGCAGCAGTTGATAGCTTTTTACGCGGTATATATTCTAAGGTAGCAGGATCAAGTTCAAGGATTTCTTTTCCTTTTTTCAAGAAAAAGCCTTGACCAGATTTACTTCCCAGCCAGCCTTTTTCAAGCATTGTTTTTATAAATGCAGGGACTTCAAAAACTTCCTTTTCTTTTCCAGCTACTTTTTCATGAACATTGCCTGCTACATGTGCGAAGGTATCTACTCCGACTACATCAAGCGTACGGAAAGTTGCACTTGAAGGACGCCCGACTAGTGGTCCTGTAATAGAATCAACCTCTCCAACACTATAGCCACCCTTTAACATCTCTTGTACAGTAATTAGAAGACCATAGGTTCCAATTCGGTTGGCGATAAAGTTTGGTGTATCCTTTACTAGAACGACACCTTTTCCTAATACATCCTCACCAAAGGTTTTCATGAAAGAGATGACTTCTGGGCTGGTGTATTGAGTAGGAATAACCTCTAGTAATTTTAAGTATCTTGGCGGGTTAAAGAAATGGGTGCCAAGGAAATGCTTTTTAAAATCCTCTGACCTTCCTTCTGCCATCGCTTCAACAGATATACCAGATGTATTGGAGCTAATAATGCTCCCTGGTTTCCTATATTGGTCCACATTTTCAAAAACCTGTTTCTTTACATTGAGATTCTCAACGACAACCTCGATTACCCAGTCCACATCTTTCAATTTAACTAGGTCATCTTCAAAATTCCCTGCTTCAATTAGCGCCAAGTTCTTTTTTACCGCTAAAGGAGCTGGTTTTTGCTTTAATAATTTTTGGATAGATTGGCTGCTGATTCGATTACGCACCTGCTTATCTTCTAATGTCAGCCCTCTTGCCTTCTCATCGTCAGTTAACTCTCGAGGTACAATATCCAATAATAATGTTGGTATACCGATGTTTGCTAGATGGGCAGCAATCCCCGATCCCATGACTCCTGATCCTAGAACAGCTGCTTTTTTAATAAGTTGGTTCAACATTGTCTCCCCCTTCACACACCTTGAATGAATACTCATTCACTTTTTTGTCAAAAAAAATTCCAAATAAATGAGTTCTGCTAATTATTACTATAGAATATTTCAAAAATTTGCGCAATAAATAAACGCGGAAAATAATAAATTTTTTAAAAAATGGTTTTTCCTAGAGCCTTTACATAAAAAAATGTAATTGGGCATCCTATAAATGAGGTGATGAGGCATGGGTAAAATGAAGAAAAACCCATCTAAAAGAGGCGTTAGCGCCGCTAGCGTTCAAGGAAACGCCGGTCCTGGCGGAGAACAAGCAGAGAAAAACAAAGTGAACAGCCAAAATAATCAGTATAAAAGATAAGCGCTCTCCGAAATGAGCTAATATCAAAAAAGCAGGCTGAAAATCAGCCTGCTTTGCTTTCCATTTAAAACTTCGCTTGGTAATTTTCAATTTCCCAAGCATGAACAGCTGTACGATAACTATCCCATTCAGCTTTTTTCAATGAAACAAATTCATCATACACATGGTCACCCAATGTTTGACGTCCAATCTCTCCATCCTCTAACTGCTTGACCGCTGCTGCTAAACTTCCAGGAAGGCTTTCAATACCTAATTCCCCGCGGCGTTCTTCCGTCATATGGAAAATATCTTCATTGATTGGAAACGGAACATGTAACCCTTGTTCGATGCCATCTAAACCAGCGGATGCAATAACTGCAAAGGTTAAGTATGGATTCGCTGACGGATCTGGACAGCGTAATTCAACACGAGTAGCCATACCTTTTTTTGCTGGAATTCGAATCAATGCAGAACGGTTTGAAGCACTCCAGGCAATATAACAAGGTGCTTCATATCCAGGTACTAATCGTTTATAAGAGTTTACAAGCGGATTCGTCACTGCTGTGAAGTTCTTAACGTTTTCAATTAAACCAGCAATAAATTGATACGCTTTATTTGATAGTTGTAATTCATCTGTCGGATCAAAAAAGGCATTTTCACTTCCTTCAAAGAATGACATGTTCACATGCATTCCAGAACCGTTAATACCAAAAACAGGTTTTGGCATAAACGTAGCATGTAGTCCATATTTCTTTGCAACTGTTTTGACAACCCATTTGTATGTAGTCGCAAGATCGGCTGCGCCTAACGCATCTGCATATTTAAAGTTAATTTCATGCTGCCCTTCAGCAACTTCATGATGAGATGCTTCAATCGTGAAGCCCATTGCTTTTAACGCACGATAGATTTCTAAACGAACTCTCTCACCAAGATCCTTTGGTGACGGCTCAAAATATCCTGCTTTGTCACTTAGCTCCTGTGTCGGATATCCGTTTTCGTCCGTTTTAAACAGGAAAAATTCAAGCTCCGGTCCTACTGAAATTGTAAAACCTTTATCTGCTGCACGTTCTACTGTTTTCTTTAGGACATTTCTTGTGTCGCCTTCAAACCAAGTTCCATCTGGATTTGTAACGGAGCATAGAAAACGAGCTTCAGAATATCCGTCTTCTACCGTCCAAGGTAAAACGGCGAAGGTCGTTAAATCCGGCAGTAAATATAAATCTGATTTATTGATTGGTGAAAATCCTTTAATTGAGGATCCATCAAACATGATTTTTCCATCAACAACATCTTCCAACTGCTCACTCGTTACCGTTACGTGTTTTAAGATTCCTTCAATATCTACAAATTGTAAGTGCAGAATTTCTACACATTTATTATTTATTACTTCTTTGATTTGTTGAACCATTTCAGATTGATCTTTAACATTTGAAAGAATAGCTTCAGTCATGTTATTTCTCCTCCCAATTTCATGTTACATTTCCTAACATAGAAATTATTATAGGATGAAAAATAATTTTTGACAACATTTTTTATTAAATTTTTCGAATATTTATGTATATCAAAAAGAAAGCGTTTTCTATAATTACGTAATAGAAAAGGCCACCTCTTTAATAAAAGGTGACCCCAGTTTTTTATAAATATTCATTTCATTGCATGCTACTTTGACTTTCTATACTGTTCATTAAGTAGTTTAATTTCATTAATCATTTCTATCATTTCTTCCTTCGCTTCTGGATAGAGTTCATTCCAGTGCTTCGCCAAGGCTGGCATTGACTTTGCTATTTGGGTATATAAAGCCCAGGTCTTTATCTTTTCCTTCGTTTCCTCACTGGACTCACCGACGAGCAAATCACTATATTTTTCAAGTAATGCCTCGAACTGCTCCGCAAATACTTTCTCCTTCATAACAATCTCCATCCTTAGCAATATAAGTACAAGGACATGTTTTACAGCGTTTTGACCCTAGCTGATAGGTCAAACAACATGTTTTCCTAATCCTTACCTCATCTTGAAAATTCTTTTCGGAATAATACTTTTGAATAGGATTAAGGTTGTATTTGCCAAACAGATTACCCTCAGCTTCCATGATTAAGAACCGGAAATCACTTAGTACATTTGGATTTTGGCTATCCTTTAATTCTGCCTCATAAAGCCAAAACAGATAGACAGCGATATTTTCCCACAGGATTAGTTTTGAAACCTTGAAGGTTTTTTCAAATTGCTCAATTACGGGATAGATATTGTTCGCAAAAAGATCGCGATAAACACTTTTCCGCCATTCATCCCGGTCTTCACCATTCCACTCCTCGAAGGATGGATCCTTTAATGAAATCATCGGCAGCCAATCTTTCCCACGTTCAACTTCTTCCATTTCAATATTATCCAAAGATAGATTCATTCTCTTATTCCCTGTCGTCATCGCAAAAAGAGAAATGACAGCAATAAATGCATATCTTTTTATAAATATCGATGCAGCAGTTTTCTCTGAAGGAGCACCAATTGAATAAGCTAAATTCTTCATGAATTCAATTACAAATTCCTTTTCCATTAAATTTACAACGTTAAATGATTTGCCTATTTCCGACTTTAGCCTATATTTCTGTAAGGAACTCAGATCATTTTCTTTAAGTATATTAACCATTAGACACGGCCGCCTTTTGGAGAATACATCTTCCTTTTCCATATGGAATACAAAGCGGTGTTCCAAATAAAGGATCCATTGTAACCTCACAGTCCATACCAAAAACATTCTTGACAAGGCTGCAGTTGATTACATACTCAGGCTGTCCCTGTGCATAAACCTTTTGATCCTTAAGGGCAACAATATTGTGTGCATAGCGGCAGGCCAAATTAAGGTCATGAAGTACCATAACAACTGTTCTTTTTTTCTTCTCATTCAACTCGAAAAGAAGGTCAAGTATTTCTATCTGATGTGTCATATCTAAATAAGTTGTCGGCTCATCTAAGAGAATAACATCCGTATCCTGTGCCAAGGTCATGGCAATCCATGCGCGCTGTCTCTGGCCGCCTGAAAGAGAATCAACAGTTCTCTCTTTCAAATCTTCTAAACGGGTAGATTTTAGAGCGTCATTAACCTTTTTCTCATCTTCCTCTGACCATTGTTTTAACCAAGACTGATGAGGATAACGTCCCTGTTTTACAAGTTGAAGCACTGTAAGTCCTTCTGGAGCGGCCGGTGATTGAGGAAGTATCGCCATTTTTTTTGCTACTTCTTTCGTTGAAAGCTTAGCAATGGCTTCGCCCTCCAAAATAACGGCACCGGATTTTGGCTTAAGAAGACGGGCGATTGAACGAAGGAGAGTGGATTTTCCGCAGCCATTGGCTCCAATAAAAACGGAAATTTCACCTTTAGGAATTTTTAAATTTAATTCATCAATGATGAGTGTATCCCCGTATGAAAGTGATAAATTTTTCGTTTCAACCGCGTTCATTATCTGCCCACTCCTTTTGTAATCAATCAAGTATATGTTAATAAGGCTTGTTTATAGTTTATGATTTAAAACCATTTAGTGGCTGTATCTATGTCTTATATAGTATTAATATTCTCTACAGTTCTAAGTTTATAATTAATTGATAATGATTGTCAATGAGTATGAAAATCATTTTCATTTGTATTTACTATTTTGTTCACAAAATGTTATATGGTCTAAAAAAATTTTCAATAGAACAAAATACTCAACTAATAGAGAAGCCATTTCCCGTCTCAAAAGGAAATGGCTTCTTTTTATGAAAACTAAGTGTTTCTGGTTTTAAATAATAGGTAGATAAAGTATGGTGCCCCAATACTTGCTGTAAAAACACCTGCAGGAATTTCTAATGGTGAAAATAATGTTCTTCCAACTAAATCTGCAACCATTACTAAAATTCCTCCCAGGAGTGCTGATACAGGCAGCAACGCTCCAAAGGCAGAACCCACTAATCTCCTAGCCATATGCGGTGCCATTAAGCCAACAAATCCGATCCCTCCGGCGAATGCTACGGAACCCCCAACCAAGCCGGTACTTAGCAGCATTAAAACCAAGCGCTGTTTTTGAACCCGTCCGCCAAGGCCTGTTGCAACTTCATCACCAAGTTCCTGAATGTTTACATTCCTTGCGTAGATGAAGGCAATGATAATCAGTATGGTTATCCATGGTACAAGAGCACCAACATTTTTCCAAGTTGAGCCGTAGACTGTACCCGTAATCCATATGTTTGCCTGGCTTGCTTGATAAATAGGACCTAAAACCATCATAAAGGTGGTCAAAGCCTTCGTTAAGCTCATCAACCCTATCCCGATCAAAATAAGTCTAATAGGTGAAATCCCATTTTTCCATGCCAAAATATAAACTAGAAATGCCACGACAGCTGCGCCGATAAAGGCCGCAACCGGCAACCAATGAATACTAACGGTTAATACATGATTTTTATCACTAAAAATTGCCAAGAAACCTACAACCGCAACAGATGCTCCGCCAGTGATCCCTATGATATCAGGTGATGCGAGCGGATTTCGGATCATTCCTTGTAAAATCCCACCTGCTACTGCCAGTCCTATCCCTGCCATTAAAGCAACAATGATTCTTGGTAATCGGAAGGATTGAATGACAAGAGCCTCCATTTCAGATCCTCCGCCAAAAAACACCTTCAATACATTTATAGGGCTGATTTTCATTTCTCCCAATCCCGTACTCAAAACAAAAACCGCTGCGGTTCCAAGTAACAAACCAATAAACACAAATAATGCCTTTTTATCAATTAAATAAGAGACTTTCCCTTTTTTGATTCTAAAGATTTTGTATTTACTCATCGTCCATTGAACCCCTTTCTAGCAATATAAATGAAAAATGGGGTTCCAATAATAGCCGTCATGACTCCGACTGGGACTTCTTGAGGCATTAAAATATATCTGGAGGCGATATCTGCAACGAGTAAAAGCACTCCTCCAAGAAGGCCGGAAAAAGGAATGACCCAGCGATGGTCAATTCCCACAATCGAACGGGTAAGATGTGGAACGACTATTCCAATAAATCCAATTGGTCCCGCAACAGCAACTGCCCCTCCTGATAGCAGGATGACAACGATCCCGATGATAATTTTCAAAAGTGCTGTGTTTAATCCGAGTCCTTTGGCAACATCCTCACCCATAGATAAAACATTCATTTTTGCTGCTATGACTAAAGAAGCGATCCAGCCTACTACTAAATAGGGAAGGACAGCAATTAGATTTTCAAGGTTCCTTCCTGCTACTGAACCCGCCAACCAAAATAAAACTTGTTCCAATGCAGCCTCATTTAAAACGAGTATCCCCTGTGTAATAGAAGCAAATAATGCTGTCATGGCTGCTCCCGCAAGAGTAAGCTTCATCGGAGTCAGCCCTTCCCTGCCGACTGAACCAACAACATAAACACTGATTGCGGCTACAGCGGCTCCAGCAAAAGATAACCAGGTGAATAGCTGAAGACTTCCCACACTGAAAACCGTTACTGCTATTACGACAGCCACTCCGGCACCAGCATTTACCCCAAAAATATCAGGTGATGCAAGGGGATTTTTCGTAACTGTCTGCATTAAAACCCCCGAAATCGCTAAACTGGCACCAACCGCTGCGGCAATAAACGCACGCGGGATTCTCACCGATTGAATAACAATATGTTCATTTGAACCATTGAAATTAGTTAAAGCTTCGATAGCCATTTTCCAGGTGGTATCTGTATATCCGTAAACAATACTAGCGGCCATTAAGAAAAGTAATAAAATAATTGCAATAAAAAGTCCCGCCCACCTCTGGCCTTTGTGTTTTAGCAGCATAACCTAATTCCCTTCTACCCTAATATATAAAATTCGTCTTTATGTATCTGTATTTTCATGTATCAGTCTATTGGAATAGTAGAAAACTGTCAATGAGTTGATAATCATTTTCATTTGTAAAAAAAAGCTACAAAAAAAATTGTTATTGATTTTGATAATCATTTTCAATTTCATGATTGACACGCTTGTGAAATCGTTTTATTATTAGGTTGTAAATGAAAATGATTATCATTAACAACAACAATTATTTGGAGGGTTACATAAGATGAAGGGTTTTAAAAATTTATTTGCAGTCATTTCATTAATTGCTCTTTTCCTTCTTGCTGCCTGTGGTAACACGGAAGAAAAACCGGCCACACAAAAAGAAACTGACACCAAAACAGAAGACACTAGCTATACGGTTGAACATGCAATGGGGTCAACGACATTAGAAAAAACGCCTAAAAAAGTCGTTATATTAACAAACGAAGGTACAGAAGCCTTACTTTCACTAGGTGTAAAACCTGTTGGTGCCGTTCAATCTTGGCTTGGCGATCCGTGGTATGATCACATCACAAAGGATATGGACGGTGTCGAGGTTGTTGGAGTTGAGAGTGAAGTAAATTTAGAGAAAATCGCAACTCTTAAACCTGATTTAATTATCGGAAACAAGCTACGTCAAGAAGCTGTTTACAGCCAATTAAGCGCAATAGCTCCTACTGTTTTTTCCGAAACCCTGAGAGGTGATTGGAAAGAAAACTTTAAACTATACGCAAAAGCATTAAACCTGGAGGAAAAAGGGAACGAGGTACTTAGTGATTTTGATGACCACGTTGCGGACGTGAAAGCGAAACTTGGTGATAAGGTAAATCAAGAAGTATCTGTTGTCCGTTTTATGGCCGGAAAATCTCGTATTTATTATACCGATTCTTTCTCTGGTATTATTTTTGATCAAGTTGGTCTAAAACGAGCTTCGCAACAGGCAGAGCTGTTTACTCCTGATAATAAGCTGGGTAACCTTGCTATCGAAGTTGGAAAAGAAGTTATTCCGAAAATGGACGGTGACATCCTTTTCTATTTCACGTATGCTCCAAAAGGTGATCAAGCAGCCCTGGATACAGCGAAAGACTGGACAAATGATCCACTTTGGAAAAATTTAAATGCCGTGAAAAATGGAAAAGCCTATGAGGTTAGTGATGCTACTTGGAATACAGCTGGCGGCGTTCTTGCTGCAAACATCATGCTGGATGATCTTGAAAAAATCATGCTAGAAAAATAAAATCATAAAAATGATATTAAAAAGAACGAGGCTGCCATGACCTCGTTCTTTTTTATGCTTATGCTGTTGTAGAAAACATGTATTTTTTATAGTGATAGCGGATGGAGAAAATCAAACCTAGACCAAGCATATTCCCCATTAACGAGCTGCCTCCATAGCTGATGAAAGGTAAGGGAATACCGGTGATTGGTAAAACACCAATCGTCATCCCAATGTTTTGGAAGACGTGGAAGGTAATCATACTGATAACTCCAACACAAATGTACGTGTAAAAATTATTCTTTGTTTCCATACCAACCTTAGTAATATGATAAATCAATAAGAAAAATAAACTCACGAGCACACTTGCACCAATAAAACCATACTCTTCTCCTACGACACTAAAGATAAAATCGGTATGGCTTTCAGGCAAATATACTTCTCTATTCCCGTATCCCTTACCACCCGTTTGACCTGAGCCAATAGCAAGGAGTGATCGTGTCAGCTGGTATCCTGCTGAGCTTTGAAAATTATAGGGATCCAGCCAGGAATAGATACGGCTAAATTGATACTGCTTCACACCTAAATATTTTTCAAGAATCTCTGGCTTTAACAATACAAAATAAAAAATGACCGAAATAAGTGCCGTACCAATTGAAAATATTGGTACTAGTAGTTTCCATGTTATGCCGGAAATAAAAATCATCCCTAAAAGGATCGCTAAAAATACGAGCGAGGTCCCTAAGTCTTGCTTAATAATAAGTATTAAGGGAACCATTGTGACGATGCCAAGCTTTATTAGCAGCCAAAAATCAGTAGCAATCGTTTTAACTGCGTTCTTTTGGTGATGATCCTCAATCACTTTTGCCAATGCTAAAATAATAAAGATTTTGACAAACTCAGAGGGCTGAAGTGAACCAATTCCAGGAACTTTAAACCAGTTTTTTGCTCCATTGATCACCGGCGCAATGCTTTCTGGCGCTATGATTAAAAGAATAAGTAGAAATATTCCTGCTCCGTAAGCATACCAAGTTAACTTTTTTAACTGGTCGGAGTCGAGCCTAATAACTGCGGCAATAATTCCACACCCAATTCCATAAAAGATAATTTGCTTTATAAGGAAGTTACTGTCATATTGACCGCTTGCCTGAGCACTATAAATCGATGCACAGCTAGCTAGAAATAATAAAATTAATATAAAAACAAGACTATAATCAAGTTTTGAAGTTGTATTATTAGATGATGTCATCATTCACACTCCTTTATGTCACAGCCTCAAAAAGGAACTTGTACATTATCTCATTATATTTTTTAATAGAACAAAGTACAACTTATAACCTAGGATTGGTTTAATTTACATATGTAAAAAAAGTGGAAGCTCCTAGTGTTAGGCGCTTCCATTCGTGAAATATTTACTTTTAATGTCATCTGCCATCCAATGTAAATTATTAGGTACCTGTGGAATCCCGTAGCCGATATAAAGCGGAGTCGTGACAAACCTGGGGACAATTTTAACATAAATTCTTCTATTATAATGATGAAAGAAGAGATTATAGCTGCTGGCTTTAAATGGGAAGTTATTTAGAATATAGTGTACCGATTTTTGAAGATGGACTCCAAAGGTTTCATTGTAGCTGGAATCATCCATATCGATATTAAACTCATAAAAGCCTACCTTCGGCTTTGTCGATAAAATTAACCTTACCCCATTTTTTTCCTCTATATCAATACCCTCAAACACTTCCTCCGCGATACCTTCCTTATAGTTAATATCATTTAACCCTATTATTTGCATATGGGGATGTGCGATGGTCCCCCCTGACAATGGACCATAATTTTTAAATAAAATCACGGATTCATATTTTCCCGTTCTATCTAATTCAAGCCAATTTCTTAAAGCAAATTGGAGCAATTTATGTAGATATGGAAGTTCATAGGTAGATAATTCGCCATGACAATCATCTGTTTCAATTAATACCGTTTGATAGGCATTCTCCAAAACAGGATATTTATTTTTCAAAAGAATGATAGGTCCATCTACTTCAATCAGATCTGTTAACTCCTCGCGAGCACAAAAAGGGCATGCCTGCTGTTTATTTCTTATACTTTCTGGTTTCTTAACTCCGATGGAAGTATCAAAATGTAGATGGCTATTTTTCAAGTTTGCAGCTCCTCTCCAAAGTACTTATATCTATTTTATGGGAGATTCCGCTCCTTTTGCACTATTTTTGACTTGGTAATATATAAAAATTTTATTGGCTATTTGTTGGTAGTCATGCATATCTTTACAATGTACAGGCTTATGCTGCGGAAAGAGAGGATGGCTATGTTAAGTAAATTAGAAGCATTCATATTAGGGATTATCCAAGGGTTAACTGAATTTTTACCAATTAGCAGTACGGGACATTTATATTTAGGCCGGAATTTATTTGGATTACAAGAAGCCGGTCTATTACTTGATACGATGCTGCATGTTGGTACCTTGCTGGCTGTTTTTGTCTTCTATAAGGACGAGTTTGTTAAGATTATTAAAAATCCCTTTAGTAAGCTTACCTTCCTGTTAATCGTTGGAACCATTCCAGCTGTTGTGATTGGTTTACTTTTTAAGGATTACTTTGAGGAGATTTCGAAGACGGGGGTTACCATTGGATGGGAGTTTTTAGTTACCGGTTTGTTTCTTTGGATTGCCGATTCAGCAAAAAATGGCTATAAAAAGATGGAGGATATTAGTTATACAGATGCTTTGATTATTGGATCCTTTCAAGCAGCTGCGATTTTCCCTGCGATTTCCCGCTCAGGATTCACGATTGTAGCCGCCTTATGGAGAAAGCTAGACCGTGAAACAGCCGCCTATTTCTCATTTTTGTTATCTACACCTGCCATTGCTGGAGCAGTCGTACTTCAATCATTGGATTTGTTTAGCGGTGCCGGCGAAAAAATCTCCTTATCTGCCTTAATCATTGGGATTGTATCCTCTGCCCTATTCGGTTATATTGCCGTAAAATGGATGATTGGATTTCTAAAGAAACATTCCTTAAAACCGTTTGCCATTTATGTTTGGGTGCTGGGCTTTGCGGTGTTATTTTTTCAGTTCACGGGGAAATTCTAGGGACAAGAGAACAAGTTATTTATGAAACGTATCATAACATAAATAATAGAGGGAAAAGGATATGATTTCGAAAATGATTTGCTGTTTTCGTCCGTCGAGTATTTAAAAGAATCATATTCAAGAGTCGCTTGAATATAAGGAGGGATTTAAGGATTGGACTTAATGAAATATATTACTACTGTTCCTGACTGGCCAAAACCTGGCATAAAATTTTTAGATATTACTACATTAATGGACAATGGTGAAGCATATAAGTATGCGACAGACCAAATCGTAAAATATGCTAAAGACAAGCAAATTGAACTGGTTGTAGGGCCAGAAGCACGCGGCTTTATTATCGGCTGCCCGGTTTCTTATTCGTTAGGAGTAGGTTTCGCACCTGTCCGTAAAGAAGGGAAACTTCCTCGTGAAACGATTAAAGTAAACTATGGATTGGAATATGGAAAGGATGTCCTAACCATCCATAAGGATGCGATTAAGCCGGGACAGCGCGTGCTTATTACGGATGACTTACTTGCTACCGGAGGAACAATCGAAGCTACGATTAAACTAGTCGAAAAGTTAGGCGGAATCGTCGCAGGAATCGTTTTTCTAATCGAACTATCCTACCTAGAAGGCAGAAAAAAATTAAAGGGCTATGATGTTTTAACATTGATGCAATATGAATA
>NZ_NPDD01000204.1 GCF_002272245.1 Bacillus sp. 7884-1
TAGTATAGAGCATTTTGAACAGGAATTAGCTGATTATATTCACTATTACAATCACAAACGAATGAAGGCAAAATTAAAAAACCTGAGCCCGGTGGAATACCGAACTCAAGTCTTAAAAGTTGCATAAAAATATTTGTCTAACTTTATTGGGTCAGATCAAAGCAGCCTGGTTTATCTTTTTTCTATTGCAATGATAAAAGGAGGATTATTTTGTTGATTGATAAACTGATACTTTATGACATGAGCCTTCTTTTGGTCAATCTCCTGACAATACGCCAATAAAGCGTCGCGCTCAACTGCACCCTCGGTGTGACCGTGATAAATCACAAGAATAATGATTCCTTCTGAAACCATTATCTCAAGCAATTGTTGTATTGCAGATATGGTGGTTTCTGGTTTTGTTACAATTGCTTTATCACTGCCAGGTAAATACCCTAAGTTAAAAATCGCTGCCGTTACCTTGCCATGATCTTTGTCAGGGATTAGCTTGTAAAGCTGTTCGTGACCTGCATGAAAAGTAGTGACTCGATCAGCCAGACCATGTTCCTTCAGTCTTTCCGTACTGGTAAGAATGGCCTCTTCCTGGACATCAAATCCATACACTCTACCGTTTTCACCAACAAGATCGGCTAGGAAAACTGTATCATGACCATTTCCCAAAGTAGCGTCAACAACCACTGCACCGCTAGTAATAGCTTTTTCAAGTAATTTCTTCGCGAAGGGAAGGATACGCTCAAGCTTCATAATTAGTTCCTCACGGTGTTCTCTTGATAATATTTTCCCTGATAGCTGTTTCTTCTTTTTAACTCGGCATCAATGGAATTAAGTACTTCCCACTTATTGACACTCCACATCGGTCCTACCATTAAATCAATCGGTCCATCACCCGTAATTCGATGAACAATCATTTCCGGCGGTAAAATTTCTAATTGGTCACATACTAAATTGACATAGTCTTCTTGAGAAAGAAACTCCAGCATTCCTTTTTCATACTGTTTAACCATTGGAGTTCCTTTTAGTAAATGAAGCAAATGAATTTTAATTCCTTGGACATCAAGCTTTGCAACTTCCCTTGCAGTTTCCATCATCATTTCATACGATTCAAGCGGTAATCCATTGATAAGGTGAGAGCAAATCCGGATTCCATGTTTTCTAAGCTTATTTACACCTTCGACATAACATTGGAAATCGTGAGCACGATTGATTAATAAGGCTGTACGTTCATGTACCGTTTGCAAGCCAAGTTCAACCCATAGATACGTTCTTTTGTTTAAGTCAGCTAGATATTCAACGACATCATCTGGGAGACAATCTGGGCGGGTAGCAATCGATAATCCAACTACACCCTCCTGTTTGAGAACACTTTCAAACTTTTCACGGAGAACTTCAACCGGTGCATGAGTATTCGTATAGGCTTGAAAGTAGGCCATGTACTTTCCATCTTTCCATTTCGTATGCATTTTTTCCTTGATATCAAGAAATTGTGTTTCTAGGCTCTCAGTTCGGTCACCGGCAAAATCACCAGAACCAGCAGCACTGCAAAAAGTACAACCGCCGTGAGCAACCGTACCATCACGGTTTGGGCAATCGAAACCGCCATCTAAAGCAACTTTAAAAACTTTATGGCCAAATTGCTGGCGAAGGTGATAATTCCATGTATGATAACGTTTATCGTCTGTAGCATATGGAAAAGGGTTGGTCTGAGTCAATTCAGAAACCTCCTTTTTATTTTTTAACATAACTTACATTTTAACATGAAAAGAAGGGCTTATCCATTTGTAATAATTGTATTTGATCTAGCCCCAGCGCCTAGGGGCTCGGTGGAAAAAGAAAAATCACTTTTTCCTCGGTCATAAGACAATCCGTCAAGAAGGTTAAAGAGCGCAACCTTTCTGCCGGCTCGCCTTATGCCTGTCGCCCCTGGGAAAAAATGAATTGCTTTTTTCCTTGGACAAGGCGCCTCCGCTTTTCTAATTTGGTATTAATTATCAATGGTAAGTTGTAATAGGAAAAGTGAGAGAGAACAAAATAAGAGATGAAGCCCTGAGCTTCAAGACATTAGGGTTAGGATTTTTGTGTCACCAAAAAAAAGGGGGTCCTTAGATGGCTACACGTGCTTCAATGGACACATTAATGCAGCAATGTGAGGATACAATCCGCTATGCGAAAGAACAGTTTGAAACGAGCAGCATTCAAGAGCATTACAATAATGATGACTATACAAAGGCCTTACAGGATCTTGAACAAACCTATCAGGATATTGCAAAAATGGCCCATAGTGCGAATTCTCAGCAGCGGGACCAACTCCATCGTATGAGATTACAAATACAGCAGCTTCAAAACAC
>NZ_NPDD01000205.1 GCF_002272245.1 Bacillus sp. 7884-1
AAATTATTCACAAACAGAAGGGAAATAAGAATGATGAAAAAATTGCTAATTAACATAAATTTTCTCCTATGTTTACTGCTGCTATTAAACCCTTTAATAATCGCAGCAGAAGAAAACCAAAACATCTTGAGTATGGAAGAACTTTCAATAAAAGTAATGCCTGAATTTGCCTACCATCCAAATGACGTAAAAAAAGAGCATCCGCCATTACTAATCGGCTACCAAGGAACCATGCGCAATCATTCTGAACAGCCACAAAAAGGGCAAATTGAAATCCCACTTCCCGTAGAAAATAAAAACTTCCGTATTGGCTATGTTGCTGATTATTCAAGCGACTTATCGAAGGTGTATGAAATAGAGTACATACTAAATCAAGAAAAAGGAACAGTTTCCTGGACAACGAGTGGAGAAATTCAACCCAATGATATCTATAAATTCGTTATTGAATTTTATACAGATAACATAATTGTTGAAAATGAAAAGAAAAACTTGTCATACCAATTTAAAAGTTTTACGGATATTGGCTTATTCAATGTTTCATTCATAGAGCCCTTAAAGGCAGAAAAGGTAGTACTTGATCCAGCACCAGAAGAGAAAAATACTCATGGCGATGAAAAGGGAGTTCACCCGTATTTCTTTCAAGGTTTAATAGCCGGAGAAGAGAAACGTTTTACTCTTACGTATGAACGAGCTGAAACGACACCTACTATCGAGATGATGGAGAAACAAGAACAACAACCGAGTGACACTGTGGAAAATAATGAAAGTCCAGCTATCCTTTCAATCGCAGCAGTTAGTGGAATAGGTTTAATAGCTGCAGGCGCATTCGCCTTCTTCATGAAAAGAAAACGAGATTAGAGATATCTTGCAAGACCATTCCTTTTGGCAATAAAGTGCTCACGTACTTTATTCAATAAATTAGAGAGAAATATTTATATTATGGGAGGTGAAAGAATGTTAAAAAGAGGGTTTAAAAAATTGCTGGCAATTGATAAAAGGGTATTAATTTTAGGTGCTCTTATCGCTGGCGTACTCTTTTCATTCGGAACAGTCAAGACAATGGCTTACTTAGATTCACCAGGTTTTTGTCAAAACTGTCATACAATGAAGTCTGTGTATACGTCATTTGTGGATTCGACTCATGCAGAATTGCAGTGTAACGACTGCCATTTGCCACATGAGAGTGAGGTCGGAAAGTTATTTTTTAAAGGACGCGCCGGGATGACACATATTTTCTACAACACACTAGGTACCGAAGATATACCAGATAGAATCTATGCGACGACACGAACATTAAGAGTCATCAACCAAAACTGTGCGGAGTGTCATAAGAGCACAGTTGATAATGTCTCACATGACGCTAAGGAAAACTGTATGTCATGTCACCAAACAGTACCGCATGGAAGCGATTTTAAAGATGATAGTTACCATCAGCCACCTAAGTCCGGTGAACTATTAAAGAATAAGGGAGGATTTTAAGCATGAATAGGTTCCGCTATGGGGCATCCCTCCTTCTACTAGTATTTGTCCTCATCATTACTGGCTGCAGCAACTCCAGTGACGGTGCAAGTGAAAAAACGGCAAGTTCTAAGGAAGTGAAGGGTACAACAGGCCTTTCTAAAGACGAAATAAGCAATGAGGCCTTTAAAGAATTATTTCCACTTCAATATAACAGCTACATGAAGAATGAAAAAATGGAAGATACAAAATACAATGGTTCTGTAAAACGCAGTAAATACGATCCTGATAAGGAACCTTTACTTCCAGTTCTTTTTAACGGCTATGGATTTGCCACTGAATATAATGAAGACCGCGGGCATGTGTATGCTCTTGAAGATATTCGTGATGTAAAGCGTATTACCGACAAATCAGTAGGTTCTTGTTATACTTGTAAATCAACTGCAGTACCTCAAATGATTGAAGAAATGGGCGACGATTATTGGGGAGCCAATTTTAATAAAGATATTTGGCCAAAAGGGGAAGCAATGGGACACTCACCTATCGGATGTTCAGATTGCCATGATCCCGAAACAATGGACTTACGCGTTACACGTCCAAGCTTTTATAAGGCTTTAGAAGCTCAGGGAGTTGATACTTCCAACCCAACGAAAAACGATATGCGCAGCTATGTTTGCGGACAGTGTCATGTGGAGTACCACTTCGCAGCGGATAATAGTGAAGTAACCTTCCCATGGAACAATGGATTTAAGCCTGAAGAAATGTATGAATACTATAATACGATTGCTAAAGAAGAAGGCTTTGAAAAAGACTGGGTTCATAATATTTCAGGAGCCCCAATGTTAAAAGCACAGCACCCTGAATTTGAAACTCATGCTAGCGGTACACATGGTAAGGCAAATGTTTCCTGTGCGGACTGTCATATGCCATATGAGCGTGTAGATGGAAAAAGGAAAATTACTTCACACTATTGGACTTCACCGCTTAAAACGATGGATACATCTTGTGGACAGTGTCATGGTGATAGAGATTTAGACAAATTAAAAGATCGTGTTATTGAAATCCAAGATGCAAACGTAAGTGCATTACATGAAGCACAGGTTATTTCAACGACAGCTCACTATTATATTAATAAGATGATTACTTCTGGAGTCAGCCAAGATAAGATCAAACAGGCTCAAGAATTTGTCCGTAAAGGTCAATGGTTCTGGGATATTGTTGCTGCTGAAAACTCCTCAGGTTTCCACAATCCACAAGGTTCAATGGATTCCTTAAGAGAGTCAGTTGTACAATCCAACAATGCTATTCGCCTTGCAACAGAAGAGTTAGTGAAAAAAGGTGTCAGCATGGAAGGGGTTAATTCTGAGATTGAGAAAGCGAAGACTGCTGTAAAAGCTGAAACCGTAAACGAGAAGAAAAAGGATCAAGCCGTAAACAACTACTTCCCTGCACAGCAGCCAGTAGTGCCAGCAGTAAAAAAATAGACCCTTTCAACTATCTTCCTAATCGTCCCGCTAAGAAGGATTAAGAAGTGTTGGAAAAGAGTCCATAATGGTTTTGAAGAAAACACTGTTTCTCTTTTGGAGACAGTGTTTTCTTGTTATTATTGTGACCAAATCGTGTCTAGCTGTCAATTAAACTTATCTGCTATTGGTCTAAAAATGGTGAGAATCAAATATTTTATAAGGAAGAATCCAATATGAAATAGGTGAGGAATATGTATCTTGTTCATTTTTTTGAAAACAAGATAGAACTATTAAATCAGCTTCTTGGAAGTGTTCCGGCCGTCGGTGAAATGATTACCGTTAAAGGTCGCAAAGGGAAGGTCACTGATGTTAATCAGATTGATGACAAACATGTCCATGTACAGATTACGGTAGAAAAAGTAGTTGTTAAAAATAAGCTAACAGCAGCAGACCTAGCGAAAAAGAAAAAAAGATAATTACAAAAGTCCTTTTTATGAAGGGCTTTTTATTTTGTGGTATAGGTTGTGGGGAAGAAAAAATGGGGTGGTGCGGGAGTCAAAGTATCTATCTGATACCCGTGGAGATGGAGAAAGAGGTAGAGTGGGAACTAGAGCGGCTGTCTGAGACCCGTGGAGATGGAAAAAGAGGTAGAGCGGGAACCAGAGCGGCTGTCTGATGCCCGTGGAGATGGATCAAGAAGTAGAGCGGGAACCAGAGCGGCTGTTTGATGCCCGGGGAGAAAGAAAAAGATGTAGAGCGGGAACCAGAGCGGCTGGCCCTTTCTGATGCCCGTGAAGAAGGGAGAAGGGGTTGAAGGGGGAACCAGAGCTGTCGTCTGATGCCCGTGAAGAAGGAAAAA
>NZ_NPDD01000206.1 GCF_002272245.1 Bacillus sp. 7884-1
GGAGTTGAGCGGGAATCAGAGCGGCTGTCTGATGCCCGTGAAGAAGGAAAAAGGGGTTAAGCGGGAATCAGAGCCGTTCTCTGATTCCCGTGAAAAAGGAAAAAGAGGTTGAGCGGGAACCAGAGCCACTGTCTGATGACAAGTAGATGGTTATTAGGGAAAACAAAGAAGCAGATAACCTGAAAAATCCGGCTAACCGCTTCTTTTAATATAAAACCTATAGGTTAGATATAGTGAGAAGATACACTGTGTCCAATTAGTCTATAGTGCTTTAATAAAATCCTTCGAATAGTCTTTTTAGATAAAACATAACCACACCATTCAAAGATATGCTTTGTTGTGATTTTTCGATCAGGAAAAAGCATTCTATATTCCTTCACATTCCTCATTACAGCGGCATCTACGCTTTCCCGACATCCGCAATGTCCGCAAATAAATATACCATTACAAACTTCTAGAAAAACTGTACGACAATCTGGGCATAAGAGTCCCTTTTTTATTTGTTCAAACGTGTAAGGAGGTAATCGCGTATAAGGAGATTCAACTATATGAAGAGAAGCTAATTGGTTTGCTAATTTCAGATGCTTTGAATTTAGTTTTAAAGGATGTGTGTTTAGTATTTTCAAAAAGCGATTTAATTGTGCTGGAAAAACAATGGATGGATTAAATGTAGTCGTGTATAGATGAAACTCGGGGTTATTAAAGATTAGATAGGATTCAATCGGATAATTGTAACCAAGTTCTAGGAGTAATTTTCGAAGCAGCGTTTCACATCTTATCAGCTGGTGCAGTGGGTTTTTGAGATTGGAATTGGTTTTGGTAAACCATTTATCATCTTCGAGGTAGTAGTCACCTTCGTAATTTTTCACGTCTAAAATGTAAATCTTTTCGTGTGCAATAATTAACGTATCGATTTGAAACCTAGACCCGTGATTTTCTAATAATAATCCATGTAACACGAGCCAATTGTCGGTGAGGTTTTCTAACCATTTGTCACTCCTCAACTCCCCTTCGTAGCCTTTTTCACTAGAAGTAATATTGTTGTCTGGTAACACAAGTCGTTCAAATAATAAGCGCAAAATTAATATTTCTAAAGGTTCTGGCCGCTGTTGAATGATCATATCTCACGTCCTTAATATTATTTTGAAAAACTATATTTTCATTTTATGTAATTTTATCCAATTATACAAGATTAATATTTAATCACTGCAAGAAAAAGATTGCCAGGAATCTTTAATAGGTCTAAAATGTATTTTTGGAACTTGTTATCGTTATTGTAAAGGAGCGTTTTTCATGCCACGTGGCTTATGGCTGTTAATCATTGGGATGGCAGTGAATGTAACTGGCACCTCTTTTTTATGGCCTTTAAATACAATCTATATTCACAATCATTTAGGAAAGTCATTATCGATTGCAGGTGTAGTTTTAATGCTAAACTCTGCTGCAAGCGTTATTGGAAATCTTTTTGGCGGCAGTCTTTTTGATAAAATCGGCGGCTACAAATCTATACTTCTAGGAATATGTATCTCCCTTTCAGCCCTAATTGGGTTAACGTTCTGGCATGGCTGGCCGGAATATATTGTATTCCTTACCATTATTGGATTTGGTAGTGGAGTCACTTTTCCAGCCATGTATGCGATGGCGGGAATGGTTTGGAAGGAAGGCGGACGTAAAGCCTTTAACGCCGTTTATATTGCGCAAAACCTTGGGGTAGCGGTCGGAGCCGCACTTGGCGGCATTCTTGCCGATTACTCATTTGAATTAATCTTCCTTGCTAACACGGTTACATATATTATCTTTTTATTAATCGCTGTTTTTGGCTATAAAGGGATTTCATCTGATTCGGCTAAACAGGCGAATAGCCTACAGGATGCAGCACTTGTAAAAGGTCGAAAAAATCTCCATGCTTTATTGATTTTATGTGCAGGTTATTTGCTTTGCTGGGTTGGCTATGTTCAATGGATGACAACGATTTCTTCTTATACTCAGGAAATTCAAATATCATTATCGCAATACAGCCTACTATGGACGATAAATGGAACATTAATTGTACTTGGTCAGCCATTATTAAATGGTTTGCTTAAGCGTCTTGCTGCCACACTGAAGGTACAAATCCTCATCGGGATTGCTATTTTTATTGTTTCTTTCCTTATAGCAGGAAATGCAAGTGCATTTTCAGGATTTCTCGTAGCCATGATTATATTAACCATTGGCGAAATGTTTATTTGGCCGGCCGTACCAACAATCGCCTTTGGCTTAGCTCCAAAGGGGCGCGAAGGGTTTTATCAAGGGATTGTCAATAGTACCGCCACCGGAGGAAGAATGGTTGGACCATTACTAGGTGGAGTACTCGTTGATTTGTATAGTATGTCAGTACTATTCTTTGTCTTAATTGGCTTATTTTTTATCGCGATTGTAACCACCCTTACGTATGATCGGATTTTAAAATCAGAAAAAAAATTATCAGATGAAAATTTGCCGGTCTCATGATGAGTCCGGTATTTTATGTTTAAAAATAAATCCTCTAGGACAAACTGATTTGAGTGAATGTTACTTGCATACTGCTGGGAAATTTAATACAATAACCGTAATACTTTTTATATTTAATGACAGTGAGTAGGAGTAGTAATGAATGATACCCGTTTATTAGAGAGTTGACGGCTGGTGGAAGTCAACCGGGTACATCATGAACTCGCCTATGAGTTGCAAACATGAAAGAATAGTAATGTTTGCCGTATTCCGCGTTAAGGGTGAATGAAGCGAGTGTTTACAACACTAATGTGGGTGGTACCGCGGGAAGATACATAGACAATCCTCTCGTCCCTTTTGGGATGAGGGGTTTTTTTAATTTTTTTTAGGAGGAAACACTATATGAGTTTCAATCATCAGCATATCGAGAAAAAGTGGCAGAAGAAATGGGAAGAAGAAAAAACATTTAAAACGAGTGAAGAATTTGATAAACCAAAATTCTACGCATTAGATATGTTTCCATATCCATCGGGAGCAGGACTACATGTTGGTCACCCTGAAGGCTATACCGCTACAGATATTCTTGCACGTTTAAAGAGAATGCAGGGATACAATGTGTTACATCCAATGGGTTGGGATGCATTCGGTTTACCTGCTGAGCAATATGCATTGGATACTGGAAATGATCCTGCAGAGTTCACAGAGAAGAATATTAACACGTTCCGCAGACAGATTAAATCATTAGGTTTTTCATATGACTGGGATCGAGAAGTAAATACAACCGATCAAGAGTACTATAAATGGACGCAATGGATTTTCCTAAAGCTATGGGAAAAGGGTCTTGCTTATATTGATGAAGTAGCTGTTAACTGGTGCCCGGCACTTGGCACAGTATTGGCAAACGAAGAAGTAATTGATGGTAAGAGTGAACGCGGAGGGCATCCGGTTGAACGCCGTCCAATGAAGCAGTGGATGTTAAAAATAACGGCCTATGGTGACCGTTTACTTGAGGACTTAGAAGAACTTGACTGGCCAGAGAGCCTTAAAGAAATGCAACGCAACTGGATCGGCCGTTCGGAAGGTGCTGAAGTAACCTTTGCTATTGATGGACATGATGAAACTTTCACTGTGTTTACCACTCGTCCTGATACGCTGTTTGGTGCTACGTATGCAGTGCTTGCTCCTGAACATTCCTTTGTTAATAAGATTACAACGTCAGAGCAACGAGAAGCAGTTGAGGCTTATTTAAATAAAGTTAAAACAAAGAGTGACCTTGAACGTACCGATCTTGCAAAAGAAAAAACTGGTGTCTTTACTGGAGCATATGCAATTAACCCAGTAAATGGTGAGAAAATGCCAATCTGGATTGCGGATTATGTATTAGTAAGCTATGGCACAGGAGCAATCATGGCGGTACCTGCACATGATGAGCGCGACTATGAATTTGCGAAGCAATTTAATCTTCCTATTAAAGCAGTGGTTGCAGGCGGTGACGTTGAAGTTGAGCCTTACACAGGTGATGGTGAACATATCAATTCTGATTTCTTAAATGGCTTAAATAAAGAAGAAGGTATTACCAAGATGATTTCTTGGTTGGAAGAAAAGGGAATTGGTACGAAAAAAGTAACCTTCCGTTTACGCGATTGGCTGTTCAGCCGCCAGCGTTATTGGGGTGAGCCGATTCCAATTATCCATTGGGAAGATGGCACGATGACAGCAGTACCAGAAGATCAGCTTCCATTAACCTTACCGAAAACAACCAACATCAAACCTTCTGGAACGGGAGAATCACCTCTTGCTGTAATTGAGGATTGGGTGAATGTTGTTGATCCAGCAACAGGCAAGAAGGGTCGTCGTGAAACAAATACTATGCCGCAATGGGCAGGCAGCTGCTGGTATTATTTACGCTATATTGATCCGAAAAATGATCAAGCACTTGCTTCAAAAGAAAAATTAGATCACTGGCTTCCAGTTGACGTATATATTGGCGGAGCGGAGCATGCTGTTCTTCACTTACTTTACGCTCGTTTCTGGCATAAAGTTCTTTATGATATCGGAGTTGTAGCAACTAAAGAACCATTCCAAAAACTTTTCAACCAAGGAATGATTTTAGGTGAAAACAATGAAAAAATGAGTAAGTCAAAAGGAAATGTTGTAAATCCTGATGATATCGTTGACAGTCATGGTGCCGATACACTGCGCTTGTATGAAATGTTCATGGGACCACTTGATGCTTCCATTGCCTGGTCTACAAATGGTCTTGATGGATCTCGTCGTTTCTTAGATCGTATCTGGCGCTTGTTGGTGGAGGAAAATGGAGAGTTAAATCCAAAAATTCAGGAGAACGAAGAAGCCTCGAATTTAGAAAAGGTATATCACCAAACCGTGAAAAAGGTAACAGAGGATTATGAGGGCTTGAGATTTAATACCGCGATTTCACAAATGATGGTGTTTATTAATGAAGCTTATAAATCAACTGTTCTTCCAAAGCGTTATATGGAAGGGTTTGTTAAAATGCTTGCCCCGGTTGCCCCGCATGTTGCAGAAGAACTTTGGGAGAAACTTGGTTTCAGCGGTACTATTTCATACGAAACTTGGCCAGCATATGATGAAGCTAAATTAGTTGATGATGAAGTTGAAATTGTTATCCAAGTGAACGGAAAAGTAAAGACGAAGCTTAAAGTACCAACAGACGCTAGTAAAGAAGCATTAGAAGGTATTGCAATGGATGATGATCGAGTAAAGGAACAAATCGAAGGGAAAACCATTCGCAAAGTCATTACTGTTCCGGGTAAACTTGTTAATATCGTAGCAAATTAATTTTGAGTAAGCCCCCTTTATTCAAGGGGGTAACCTTTCAAAGGGGTGGGAAAGATGGAAGAAATCCAGATTATTACGCCAGAAGAATTACAGAAAAAGCTCGAGCATGGGGAAAAACTTGAGCTTGTTGATGTTAGAGAACATGAAGAGGTAGAGCAAGGAATGATCCCAGGTGCAAAGCATATCCGCATGGGCGAGATTCCTGCTAATCTTGATTATTTTGACAAAGAAAAAGAATACATCTTCATTTGCCGCTCCAGCCGAAGAAGTGAAAATGTCTGCTATTATCTACAGGGCCAAGGATACAAGGTTCGCAATATGATTGGCGGCATGCTTGAATGGACGGGGGAAACAAAATAAACGATTCCAAAGCGGAATCGTTTTTTTTATACCCTTTATTTTTAATTTTCTGAAAAGATGGAAATAATGAAAATAAAAACAGAAAGGGAGATTCATATGATTCAGGTAAAGTTGTTTGACCGTGAGCATGAAAAGGATCTAGAAAAGGAAATGAACCGCTTTTTAAAAGGAATTGATGAAAAGCAGTTAATGGATATTAAGTATAATGTAGCTGCCATAACAGAGGATGAGGAAGAAGAGCAAATCTATTGTTTTTCGGCAATGATAATCTATCGGGCCTAATAAGGTATTAGGCCTGATATTGTTTTTTAGCGGTAAGTGCAGCATTAGTTCCTGCCAGTCTCCCCGTAACTAACGCTGAAGTAATATTATATCCACCGGTATACCCATGGACATCAAGAATTTCGCCACAAAAGTAGAGGCCCTCCATCAATTTTGATGCCATTGTCTGCGGTTCAATTTCTTTAACTGAAACACCGCCGCCAGTTACAAATGCTTTCTCCAGCGGTAAAGTACCATTTACTTTAATTAAGAATTGCTTGCAGCTTTTCACAAAGGTACGAATTTTTTCATTGGAAATCGTTGCACCCTGTTCGGAAGGATCAATATCATTCTGTTCTAATAGAAACAAAAGATAACGTTCAGGGACAAGTCCTTTTAAGGTATTTTTAATGCTTTTTTTTGGCTCGCTTTTAACCAGTTTCACAATTTCTTGAAAAAAATCTTCTTCCTTTTTATCGGGTATTACATCTAAGGTCATCGAAACCTCATTTAGTTTCCACTTTTTCATGGCTTTAACCACAAATTGACTACAGCGAAGGACAGCGGGACCACTGAGCCCAAAATGGGTAAAAATCATATCCATCCGATGTGAAATTATGGCTTTTCCTTTTGGATTCAAGACACTTAGCTCAATATCTCTTAATGATAGACCTTGAAGTGATTTGTTTTTGATAAAAGGTTCATTTGAGGTGACAGGCACCTCAGTCGGAAACAGTTCTGTAATGGTATGCCCGGCTTTCTTGGCCCATGCATAGCCATCTCCAGTTGAGCCTGTATGGGGAACAGATTTACCCCCGACTGCAATGACAATAGATTTTGTTTCAATTTCAGTACCGTTTTTTAATATCACGGAAGATACATGTCCTTCTTTATAAGTAATGTCTGCAACTGGGCTATTTGTGTATACTTTGACCTTTAGCTTCTCTAATTGATCTAATAGGGCATCCACGACAGATTGTGCTTTATTAGATACAGGGAACATCCGGCCGTGGTCCTCCTCCTTTAACTCAATTCCTAACTTTTCAAAGAACTTAATAATATCTTCATTACTAAAAATAGAAAAGGCACTGTATAAAAATTTCCCGTTACCAGGTAAGTGCTTGATAATTTCCTCAATAGGGAGTCGATTGGTAACATTACAGCGGCCGCCGCCAGAAATGGCGAGCTTCCTGCCAAGCTTGTCTCCTTTATCAATTAGCAGGACCTTTAATCCCTTTTCACCAGCAGCAATCGCGGCCATTAAACCTGAAGGTCCGCCTCCAATAACAACAACATCGTATATCATACTTCCACCAACTTTATTTATATTCGATAAAAATCGATTTTCAACTCATTATTCCATTATAAACACTATGATTGAAAAGAAAACGAAACATTAACTTATTTAAAAAATTTGCAAGGTTGTTAGTAGCATCGGAGTTCAAGAAGATGTAAACTACTAATAGTGTGCAAAAATAGCCGTTATAAACTTTGCTCACATGCGCACAAACTTTTTCTTCACTAGGAAGGGATTCTAATTTTATGTCGTCTAAGCTTATAAGAGGAACATTTATTTTAACATTGGGTACGATTATATCCAAGGTTCTTGGCTTACTATATGTTATACCCTTTTATCAAATTGTAGGTTCAGAAGGAACAGCATTGTATCAATATTCATATATACCCTACACAATCTTTATAAGTATCGCCACGGCCGGAGTGCCGCTTGCCGTTTCAAAATTCATTTCAAAATATAATGCACTCGAAGAATATGCGGTTGGCCGTAAATTGTTTAAATCTGGACTAGTCATGATGCTATTGACTGGTATTGTTTCTTTTTTAATACTGTATTTTTCAGCACCGCTTATAGCTGACATGATTATCACCAAAAAAGAGGATGTCGGCTCAAGGGCAAAGGATATTATTACGGTTATCCGCGCTGTAAGTTTTGCCTTGATTGTTATTCCGTTCATGAGTTTAATTAGAGGATTCTTTCAAGGACATCAATCGATGGGACCGTCCGCTGTTTCTCAAGTAGTGGAGCAGATTGTTCGGATTGCCTTCACACTTGCAGGAGCCTATATCGTCATAAATTTTTTAAATGGAAGTATTGTAACAGCTGTAAGTGTGGCAACCTTTGCCGCGTTTGTTGGGGCAATTGGGAGTCTGGTGGTTTTATTTTGGTATTGGTATAAACGGAAACCACACTTAGACCAGCTGCTCCAACATGATAAAGGGGAAGTACAGGTTTCGTTAAGAGAAATTTATAAGGAAATCCTTGTCTATGCAGCTCCCTTTGTATTTGTTGGGATTGCTAATCCATTATTTCAAGCGATTGACCAAGTTACCTTTTCACGGGCAATGCAGGATATTGGTCACAGTTATAAAGCAGCCGAAGCAGCATTCTCCATTCTAAATTTTGAATCACATAAAATAGTTATTATCCCTGTTTCCCTTGCGACAGGGTTCTCGCTGGCTCTTGTTCCAAGTATCACAAAGGCTTTTGTGGATAATGATCAGAAAGGGCTTAAGCAGCAATTAAATCAGACTTTTCAAGTGTTATTGTTCTTAACACTGCCTGCGGCAATCGGGCTTTCTCTATTAGCAGAGCCAATCTACACTGTTTTTTATGAGCACAAGGAGATTGGATATGAAGTACTAAAAGCCTATGCGCCAGTTGGAATTCTTTTTTCATTATTTTTAGTAACGAGTTCCATTCTGCAGGGAATTAATGAACAACGATGGACAGTATTAAGTTTGTTAGTAGGATTACTGATAAAATTGTCGCTGAATATTTCCCTGATTACTATGTTTGAAACAAAAGGTGCGGTGTACGCAACGGCGCTTGGATACATTGGAGCCATATTGATTCAATTAGTGGTTATAAAAAATTATGCAAAATACCCATTCTTATTTGTTTGGAGAAGGAGCTTGTTAATCGTTATTTTTGCTGGAATCATGTGGGCAGGGACGGAAATGGTTTATCAGCTGCTCTTGTTATTTCTAACTCCAGCATCTAAGTTTCAGTCATTTTTAATTATTTTCGTTTGTGCAGCCATTGGAGCGGTAATCTATTTTTACTTAGGATTAAAATCCGGACTTGTAAACAGACTATTTGGTGACAGGGTTGACCGTCTAAAGCGAAAATTAAGATTAACGAATTAACTCCTAAAAATGAAGGAGGATCAGGCTTTGAGAATTGATAAAATGCTAGCTAATCTTGGCTATGGCAGCCGAAAAGAAGTGAAGCAGCTTCTAAAAAGCGGTGCAGTCAAAATTGATGATGTAATTGTGAAGGATGCAAAACAGCACGTAGATACAGCTAAACATATTGTTACGTTAAATGGAGAAATCATTGAATATAGAGAGTTTATCTACTTAATGATGAACAAACCACAAGGGGTATTGTCAGCAACTGAGGACAGTGTTGGGGAAACAGTAATCGACTTACTGGAACTCGAAGACCAGGTTTATGAGCCATTCCCGGTCGGAAGGTTGGATAAAGATACGGAAGGTTTGTTGCTAATTACAAATGATGGACAATTAGCCCATAGGCTGTTATCACCCAAAAAACATGTTCCTAAGACCTATTTTGCCGTGATAGACCAAGAAGTAACGGATGAAGACGTAAAGTCTTTTGCAGAGGGAGTTACCCTCGATGATGGGTACGAAGCAAAGCCTGGTAAGTTGAAAATTTTAAAATCTGGTATTCGTTCCGACATTGAGCTGACGATAACCGAGGGAAAGTTCCATCAAGTGAAAAGAATGTTCGAAGCTGTTGGAAAAAAGGTCATTTACTTGAAACGGATTTCCATGGGGCCATTGCCATTAGACGAAACGCTCGAGCTTGGAGAGTACCGGGAACTAACCGATGAAGAAGTAGAATTATTAAAGGAATACCAAGTGGTATAATAGCAATAGGACAAGGCAAATGCCTTGTCCTATTTTATTCTAAGCTTGTAGGAAGGATGTTAACATCCAATTATGCTTGCTTAGTTTTTCAATTAACTCAGTAAACATATCACTCGTTACCTCGTCATTCACCTGTTCTGCTGCTGCTTTACCGCTATTTAATTCCGAAATAATCTGAGAGTAATCATTTACAATGGTTTGCACCATTTCTTCTGCTGTTAAATTCTCAGAGGTTTCTTCAATAGTGGCATATTGGATGTATTCCTTTAGTGTTGAAATGGGCATCCCACCCACAATTAATAATCGCTCAGCTACTTCATCGATTGTTCCTGCAGCTTCTTCGTACAATTCTTCAAATTTTGCATGTAAGGTAAAGAAGTGTGGTCCTTTTACATACCAGTGGAATCGATGTAGTTTTGTGTATAGTACATTCCAGTTTGCGAGTTGTTGATTCATCACTTGTTCTAGTGTCATTGTTTGCGTCATTGTTCATTCCTCCTAATTTTTTATCTGAATTAATTATAACACGTATTATATAAAAGTAAATATTAAATTATAATTATTATAAATAACAAATTTAAATGTAATAAAAATAAGTAACAATTAATGAAAATGGGTAATCTAAAAATATTTACTACACTGTCCCGCATTCCTGAAAATCCAAAGGGGGAAGCAACTTGAAACTGACACCAAAGGAAACCATTGAACTACATGGTTTTAATAATTTGACCAAATCGTTAAGCTTTAATATGTACGATATTTGTTACACCCGATCAAGGGAAGAGCGTGAGGCGTATTTAAAATATATTGATGAGCAATACAGCGCCGAAAGATTACAAAAGATATTAACTCATGTATCGGACATTATTGGGGCACATGTGTTAAATGTAGCGAGTCAAGATTTTGAACCTGCAGGTGCAAGTGTTACTCTTCTTGTCTCAGAGGGCCCTGTTGAAAATGCCCCTTCAGAACATTTTGAGGAGTCACCAGGACCACTGCCAGAATCGGTCGTCATGCAGTTAGATAAGAGTCATATTACGGTTCATACATATCCTGAATATCACCCGGATGAAGGAATTAGTACGTTCAGGGCAGACGTTGATGTATCAACCTGCGGAGAAATTTCACCACTAAAAGCTCTGCATTATCTTATTCGTTCGTTTGAAACAGACGTCATGACGATTGATTACCGTGTCCGCGGTTTTACAAGAGATAAGGATGGATATAAATTATTTATCGATCATGAGATTAGCTCAATCCAAAATTATATTCCCGAGGATGTTGGCGAATTATTCGACATGATTGACGTAAATGTGTATCAAGAAAATATCTTTCATACAAAATGTAAGCTTCGGGAATTTGATTTAAACAACTATTTATTTGGCTATAAAAAAGAAACCTTACATCCAGAAGAACTAATTGAAATTACCGAGAGAATAAAGCTGGAAATGGACGAAATTTTTTATGGCAAAAATATTGTGCAATAAATGACTGTATTACTTATCGCTATCATATGTCGAATCATAGCCAAAAAGAAAGTTCGCAGCAACCTTACGAAAAAGTAAGGCTGCTTTTTTGTGTCGATGGTGTAAAATGGTATTCAAAGGAAATGATTTTATCTAGTAGGAGAGTATTATGTTTTTAAAAAAAGTTTCTTTATTAAAAGAAAAAATGCCAACCATTAACCACTATCCCTTTTCTATTCCATCAATTGCAAGCTTCAGTGAAATCAGGTTAGATAGTAATGTTACCTTTTTTGTAGGCGAAAATGGATCTGGTAAATCTACTTTATTAGAAGCAATAGCGGACAAATGCGGCTTTAACACAGCGGGCGGCGGCAGAAATAATAATTATGATGTTTATGAATCTGATTCAGAACTCACTGAGTACCTTAGACTCTCCTGGATGCCAAAAGTAACGAATGGTTTCTTTTTACGTGCAGAATCTTTTTATCATTTTGCTACCCATATTGATGAAGTGGATGAGAATGGATTTAAAGATTATGGTGGAAAATCGTTGCTGCAACAATCGCACGGAGAATCCTTTTTGTCACTATTTTTAAATCGATTTAGCGGGGAAGCTATTTACCTGTTAGACGAACCAGAGGCTGCATTATCTCCTGCAAGGCAATTAACCCTCTTGAAAATCATCCATGACCTTGAAACACAAGGAGATGCCCAGTTCATCATCGCCACACATTCTCCAATTCTATTAGGGTATCCAGAAGCAGACATCTATAGCTTCGACCACGGTCAAATTTCAAAAATCAGCTATGAAGATACAGACCATTATACTATTACAAAATATTTTTTGGAAAATAGAAAAAGATTTCTCCATGAGCTTTTTAAAGAGGATGAATAACAAAAAAAGTGATATCCAAAACGGATATCACTTTTTCTTAGCCATAAATGATAGGACTACTAGCATTCCAACTATTATAAGGGAAACGGTTGAGCCAATTAAATTGTTTGGATTTAAAATAAACCCAATAAAGATTAGACTTAACGCTAAGATAGCGATGCCTGTTGTAAATGGAAACCATTTAACCTGAAAAGAAGGCTTAACCTTATACTGCGGTCTCAGCTTTAAATGGGCTGAACAAATCCCTATCCAAACCATCATAATCGTGAAACCAGGGATGGTCATAAGATAACTAATGATATTGCTTGGACTAACGTAAGCTAGGAAAACACCAACTAATAGACAAATTGTTGTGATCATGAGTCCAATGATGGGTATTCCATTTCTAGAGGTTTTCATCAATCCTTTAGGGGCTACTCCGCTTTTTGCCATTGAAAATAGTGTTCGCGATGTTGCATATATACCCGAATTCGCAGCAGAAAGTACGGCAGTTAATAGAATGAAATTCATTACATGGGCTGCACCTGGCAGTCCAGTAATGTTAAACACCTGCACGAATGGACTGTCTTGACCAGTAACTTGATTCCAAGGCATAATACCGCAAATAATTAAAATAGGGAAGATATAAAAAATTATTACCCTCCAAACTGCACCTTTAATGATACTTGGCATGACACGCTCTGCGTCTTTAGTCTCTGTTACGGCAACCCCAATTAACTCAGCCCCGCCATAAGAAAACATAACAACTAAAAAGGCACTAAGCATTCCGCTCACTCCATGGGGGAAAAACCCGCCATGCGCGGTGTAGTTTGCTAGAGGTTCCTCAATATTGCTTGGCAAAATACCAAAAATAATGAAAGCACCTAATATGATAAAAGCAACTAATGCGATTATTTTAATTCCTGCGAACCAAAACTCGAGTTCTCCATAATATTTTACAGGGAATAAATTGATTGCAATAATAACCGCTGCACATATCAAACTAAGAAACCAAAGTGGCATTGAAGGATACCAAAATTGCAGAAAACTTCCCGCTGCCAATAATTCAACGGTAATAACAATGATCCAGTTAATCCAATAAAGCCAACCAGTTAAAAAAGAAAGCTTAAATCCAAATGCTCTGTAAAGTAGCAATTGTACATTGTGATTAGGAAAAGCGATGGCCATCTCGCCTAAAGCAGCCATTACAATGAACAATAATAGTCCCCCGATTAGATATGTGAAGATAACACTAGGTCCCGCAATACTTAACGTATCGGAACTACCTTTGAAAATTCCTGTGCCAATCATGCCAGCTAATGCAATAAACTGTACATGCCTTGGCAGTAATCCTTTTTTTAGTTCATGCTGATTATTTTCCATGTTGTCCTGCCTTTATTATTAAATTATTACTCACTTGCATAAACGCTTTTAAGTGCTAAAGTGTTATACTAATATATCATATAATAATAGATATTCAACCTTATTTTATAAAAAAAAACAAACAAGCACACGAAATATTCGCGTGCTTGTTTGCTTTTATTGTTTGTTTATCCATATATTACGAAGACATCTTTACTTTCTTTTGTGTTGTCGTCCATTTTCCGCGGCTTGGGCTTATTACCAAGTCATTATAGGCTAAGACATTTAAATCTCGTTGTATGGTGCGAGGAGTGATACCAAATTCCTCTACAAGTTCTTGCGTCGTGACTGTGCCTTTATTACGAATAAACATGTAGATGCATTTGATGCGGTTTAACATCCGGTTAGTCGAAGGTTTCAAAAAACCACTCCCTATCCTTTTTTCAAACCTATGGCAATATCCTGCTACCGACAGCCTCTTTGATTAGTATGTAATTTTCTTTCCGCAGACAACTCCTTTTATTAATAGATAGTTGCAGTGGATACCCTGATGACTTACATATATTGTACCCGTAATTTCTGAAAATTTCCACCATTAGAGAATATTTTACATAAAAATCATCTTATCTTAACAATTATCGTTCGGTTTTTCTCCCCCTTTGCATGATTCTAACTATAGTCTATGGTTATTAATGTTAAGATTATGACAAATTAATTGAATTTTTAGTAAATTTATTGTGTAGCCCATTACGGATATTATTTCGTTTTTTTAGTGATTATTGATAAAATATCTGCATGGATATAAATAACAAATGCAGGTTTTAGGGGGATAACAGAATTGTCGAAGATTAATTGGATGGATGAAGTAGAAAAAAGAAAAGATGACTTGTTAAAAGACACCCAGAATTTATTACATATAAAGAGTCTATTAGATGAAGAAAATACTTTTCCAGATGCTCCTCTTGGAAAAGGTGTAAAAGAAGCATTAGATTTTATGCTCTCTCTTGGTGAAAAGGATGGGTTTATTCCGAAGAATGTTGGAAACTTAGCGGGCCATCTAGAATTTGGAGAAGGGGAGGAATTACTAGGTATCTTATGTCATGTTGATGTAGTCCCAGAAGGTGATGGCTGGACGAGTGACCCTTTTGCTGCTGAAATTCGTGAGGGTAAAATATTTGCTCGTGGTGCCGTTGATGATAAGGGGCCAACAATGGCTGCCTATTACGCGATGAAAATAGTCAAGGAACTCGGATTGCCTGTAAATAAGCGTATCAGAATGATTGTCGGAACCGATGAAGAAAGCGACTGGAGATGTGTAGATCACTATTTTGAGAATGAAGAAATGCCTACTCTAGGTTTTGCACCTGATGCTGACTTTCCAATTATAAATGCTGAAAAAGGTATTGCTGATATTGATATCGTTCAGAAACTGCCTGTTGAGGAAGAGGGAAAAGGTAATATTGAAGTTCTAAGCTTTACCTCCGGAAAACGGTATAACATGGTTCCTGACCATGCCACGGTGACACTAAACATCATTGGAAATCAAATGGATGTTGTACAGAGATTCACAGATTTCATGAAGAAACATGAATTGGAACACCAGTCACATGTAGAAAACGGAGAGTTAATTCTAGAGGTTAAGGGGGTATCTGCACATGGAATGGAGCCTAAGAAGGGAATTAATGCGGGGTTATTTTTAGGAGAGTTTCTTTCAAAACTAGATTTAAATCCATCAGCTGCAGATTATTTCAAATTCGTTTCCCGCTATTTCTTTAATGATTCCAGAGGAGTGAGCCTTGGTGTCGTATACTCTGATGAAGTTTCAGGTGAATTAACAATCAATCCTGGGAAACTTTCATATTCTCGTCAATCAGGTGGCAGTGTAGGGTTGACCTGCAGATACTCAGTTACAAATAAATTCGATGAAACGAAGAAAAAGCTGGATGAACTTTTTGAGGTAAACGGCTTTGCGATTAATAAGTTCAAAGATACAAAGCCGCATTATGTAGATGAAAATGAATTCTTAATTCAAACCTTGAAAAAGGTATATGAAGAACAGACGGGAGAAAAGTCATATTTAATAGCGATTGGCGGCGGTACGTACGCACGTTCATTAAAATCAGGCGTGGCATTTGGCCCCTTATTTCCAGGAAGACCAGACATTGCCCACCAAAAAGATGAGTATATTGAAATCGATGACTTATTAAAAGCCACCGCTATTTACGCTCAGGCAATCTACGAATTGGCTATATAGCAGGATATAAAAAGGGGAATGAACAGATGGAATTTGCTTTATTAAATGGAGAAATAATTGAGCGTTCGGAAGCCAAGGTTGATGTAGAAGACCGTGGATATCAGTTTGGCGATGGAGTGTACGAAGTAATTCGTATCTATAACGGAAAAATGTTTACAATCGATGAACATTTAGAGAGATTTGTGAAAAGTGCTGAGAGCATAGGAATTACTATCCCATTTACGAGTCTCCAATTATCAGAAATGTTAGAGGAACTCCTTATAAAAAACAATCTTGAAACAGGAAATATCTATATGCAAGTAACAAGGGGGATTGCTCCTCGAAATCATGTATTTCCAACCGGAAATGTAGTACCAACACTTGTTGCTTATACCATAAAGGGAGTAAGACCGCTGGAAAGTCTGAAATCTGGCGTAAAGGCAATTTTGACAGAGGATATTCGCTGGCTTCGCTGTGATATAAAGAGCTTAAATTTACTTGGGAATCTATTAGCAAAACAAAAAGCCAGTGAGCAGGGCTGTTTCGAAGCCATTCAGCATCGCGGGGATGATGTCACAGAAGGCAGCTCATCAAATATCTTTATCGTGAAAAATGGGATGGTGATAACCCATGAATCAAACAACTTAATATTAAAAGGAATAACAAAAGATGTTATTTTGGAACTCTGTATAAAGAATAATATCCAAGTGCAGGAACGGACATTTTCTTTGGCTGAACTGGATGAAGCAGAAGAAGTATTCTTATCTAGTACAACATCTGAAGTTATGCCGGTAATTGAAATTGAAGGAAAGAAGATTAGAGCAGGTGTTCCGGGACCAATCACTCAAAAGTTACAAGGATTATTTGAAAAAGAAATTGAAAAACAATGTGGTCTACTTGTGAATAAAGTCAATTAGAATGAGAGCGTGCACTGTCTGGTGCACGTTTTCTTTTGTATGAAGCGATAAAATACATACATGTTGTAAAAAATAGTCTAAAATAAGAAAAGGAATGATAAGTATTATGCAGCAAACACATTTTTTCTTTGCCGTAAAAATTCCAAAAGAAATAAAATTACTCATAAAAGAAAAATGCGATAAGTTAAAACAAATCCTCCCTTTCAGCACCTGGGTTCATCATGAAGATTTGCATATTACATTAGCTTTTCTAGGCAATGCACCTTCTGAAAAACTGTCCAATGCAATCGATAATGTTAACTTAGCCTTAATAGGGAGTAACGGATTTCATTTAGAAATGAACAAGCTGGGAATCTTCGGAAAAGAAGATGCACCTCGTATTTTTTGGCTGGACACAAAAGAAAGTACTGCGCTTGAGGCCGTGAGGAATAAAGTGTTTACGGCCTGTACAGAAGCAGGTTTTCAACTTGAAACTAGACAATTTAAACCTCATATTACCCTTGCCCGAAAGTGGAAGGGAGATCAACGCTTTCATAAAGAACTCTTAGATGTGTGGATGGATCTTCAGTCAGAACCACTCCTGTTTAATATAAACGAGGTAGTTTTATACCAAACACATCTTGATAAAGCACCAAAATACGAGCCAAAAACAATATACCTATTAGAATAGAAATAAATTAACAAGGTAAAGGTTGGTTCTATGAAACAAATCTATTTTATTATCAATCCAAAGGCTAGAAATGGCTACAGTTTAAAGGTCTGGGGAAAAGTCGAAACAAAACTAATGGATGATAAGATTCCTTACTTGGCTTTCTTTACAGAACACCATGGTCATGCAATCCAGCTGGCTGCACAAATTGCTGAAGGGAATAATGAGCAAAAAGTCATTATTGCAGTCGGCGGTGACGGAACAATAAGCGAAGTAATGAATGGGATTGCAAAATATAACAATATCACTTTGGGATTCGTGCCTGGAGGTTCGGGAAATGATTTTTCAAGAGGGTTTCAAATTCCGTCAAATCCAGAAGAAGCATTAAAAGTGATTCTTAGATTAATGAATGAGGAGGTACCTTCCATAGATATTGGAAAGGTCACCATGAAGGATCATTCTGAGCATTATTTTATTAATAATATGGGGGCAGGGTTTGACGCTTTAATTTCTTATGAAGTGAACCATTCAAAAACAAAAGCCTGGCTCAATAAACTATCTTTAGGCCGGATGGTTTATGTGTTTTTTTTACTAAAAAAACTCTTTTCTTATAAATGTACAACAATTGATTTATCAATTGACGGCAATAGGCATATACTTGAACAAACATGGTTTGTAACTGTTTCCAATCAACCCTATTACGGGGGAGGCATGATGATTGCTCCTGATGCCGTCCCAGATGATGGTCTATTAGATATTACAGTAGTTCATCAATTATCAAAATTAAAGCTATTATTGGTCTTTATTAGCGTATTCTGGGGTAAACATATACATTTTAAAGAGGTAAAAACATTCAAGGGGCGAATGGTTACCATTCATTCTGAATCCTCTTTATATGTCCATGCTGACGGTGAAGATATTGGGTTTACTCCCCTAAATATTCATGTCCAAACAAAAACACTAAAAGTATTAACGAGGGTGTGAAGTATGCGAGAAACTGTTCTGAAAGAGGGGGACTCGAATGAACTCCAATAACCGTGATTTCCAAGCCTATTTAGATGAGATGGATATCATTACGATACTTCTTCCACTTACCTATCACCATGGATTGTCTTCCACATTCTCAATTTTAGATGAATCACAAAAAGTTACAACCTTGCAAATTATTAAAAAGCATCAAATAGAAAATAATAATAAATATATTTGTCGGCTTGAAGAGGAAATTTCTTTTGGTCATCCTTATTGGATTATCGATGAGCATGGCGGAAAAACCGAATTACAAATAGGAGCTGTCATTCGAACAGATTCATTTGATGAAAAATTTTTCTATGTTGGAAATGACCTAGGTGTTAGTATTGATGAAAATCAAACACAATTTAAATTGTGGGCTCCTACAGCGGCACAGGTAAAATTAAAATTAAGACAGCCAAACAGCACTTTCTCCGAAATCATCAAGATGAGACGTGAAGCAAAAGGTGTATGGTCAGTGGTTGTTCATTCAGATTTAGAACTTTATCAATATACTTTCTTAGTCCTTGTAAACCAGGAATGGCGTGAATCTGTTGATCCATATGCTGTTGCTGTTACCGCAAATGGGGAGCTTGGGGTAGTAGTGAAATTAGAGAAGACCCGCAGGAAGAAAACTTTCTTGCCTCCTATTGAAAATCCGGTGGATGCGATTATTTATGAAACACACATCAGGGATTTCACCATCCACCCTGACAGCGGCGTCAAACATAAAGGACTCTATTTAGGCGCTGGTGAGCTAAATACAAAAGGGAAAGACGGTGAACCTACTGGACTCTCCTATGTAAAGGATTTAGGAATCACTCATATTGAATTCCTGCCTTTTAATGATTTTGCAGGAGTTGATGAAACTGAGCCTAATAAAGAGTATAACTGGGGATATAACCCCCTTCATTTTAATGTCCCAGAGGGCTCTTATTCGTCTAATCCTTCCGACCCTTATGCACGAATCATTGAACTTAAACAATTAATTGATGCTATCCATAGTCAAGGTATAAGAGTCATTATGGATGTGGTTTACAACCATGTATATATCAGGGAAACCTCTTCCTTTGAAAAAGTAGTGCCAGGTTATTACTTTCGACACAATGAACTCGGTTTTCCATCGAATGGAACAGGAGTTGGAAATGATATTGCCTCAGAGAGGAAAATGGTGAGAAAATTCATCCTTGATTCCATCCGCTTTTGGATGGAGGAATATCATATTGATGGTTTTCGCTTTGATTTAATGGGGATTTTGGATATTGATACAATGAAGGAAGTCAGAAAGACTTGTGACAGCATTCAAGAGGAGACCTTGATTATTGGAGAAGGGTGGAACTTGAATACGCCGCTTCCAATGGACAAAAAGGCAATCATTCGGAATCAATCGAAGCTTCCTGACATAGCCCAATTTAATGATAAGTTTCGCGATAAGATAAAGGGGAATACTTTTTATTTGTATGATAAAGGGTATGTCCTTGGAAACGAGCATTACTATGAGGAGGCAAAAGAGGTAATAATTGGGAGCGTAGGAATTGATAAAGAAGGAAGTGGTCTTCTATCAAATCCTTCACAATCTGTGAACTATGTTGAATGTCATGATAATCATACAATGTGGGATAAACTACTATCCTGTCTGCCCGATATGGATGAATTACTGCATATAAAATATCATAGGCTTGCAACAGGACTTATATTACTATCTCAGGGTATTCCTTTTCTTCACAGTGGTCAGGAGTTCTTTCGTACCAAGCGAGGAGATGGAAACAGTTACAAATCTCCGGATCATATCAACCAGCTCGATTGGAATCGTAAGCAGCTTTACTCAGACAATGTAAAATATATTAAAGGATTAATACAATTAAGAAAACAGTTTCCATGCTTCCGACTAAAAACGGGCGATGATGTACGGGATTGTATTCAGGTTTTACCTCTGCCAATTCCACTCATTGGCTATAGCATTCAAAATCAAAATCATGATTTCACTGAAGTACTTTTACTAATTAATCCTTTGAGAAGTAAACAGTCCATCCAGATTCCTGATGGCAACTGGAGTGTTCTCGTTGATGATAAAAAGGTGGAAATTCTATCCAAACGAGCAGTTTCGGGTAAAGAAATGGTGCTGGAACCGGTTTGTTTAACCATTTTAGCAAAAAAATAGTTTATTCAGTTGTACTTGACGACCAAAGCTAATTGGAGATAAAATTTAGTAAGATGGCTATTGTGTGTTATTGTCCAATAGCTTTTTTTATTTTATTAAAATAGATTTTAGAATTTTTCTGATATAACTACTAAATGGGAGTTACTAAATCCATTTGAGAACGGCATACATTGAAGGTGAACAATTTTGGAACATATATTAGGACAAGAATGGGAGATTGTCCCTGCGGGGGGCGCAACGGGAGAGGCCTTTTATGCAAGCTATAATGACCAAAGGCTTTTTCTAAAACGCAATTCCTCTCCATTTCTAGCAGTATTATCTGCAGAAGGAATCGTCCCAAAGCTTGTTTGGACAAAACGATTGGAAAACGGAGATGTGATTACAGCACAGCAATGGCTTCCTGGGCGTGAATTGAAGCCCCGTGATATGAATCATGAAAATGTTGCGAGGATGCTTAGGAAGATTCACCGCTCTGAACCGATGGTAGGGATGTTAAGCAGGCTTGAAAAGCAGCCCCTGCAGCCAGAAGCGATTTTTCAATCAGTTGTCGTGGATCTGGACGAAGAAGTGTTATCGTTACCTGTTGTAATAGATACTCTGAGTTTTCTATTACAACAGGTTGAAAATGTCTTCTGTGAAGAAAAAGTTGTTTGTCATGGAGATGTCAACCACAACAACTGGCTGCTAACAGAAGACAACCAGTTGTATTTAATTGACTGGGATGGTGCAATGATAGCAGACCCTGCGATTGACCTCGGAATGCTGCTTTATTGTTATATACCTGAAGATAATTGGACTAGCTGGTTAGCCATGTACGGTAAACCTTTAACAGAAAACTTAAAACTCAGAATGAAATGGTATGTTGCACTTCAAACTCTCTATTCCATTCAATTTTACAAAAACAAGGACCGGCTAGAGGAAATGGATAAATGGATCAATTTCTTAAATGATCTATTGTAATCAGGAGTACGTATCAATATTTGAGACCCATTGTGATAAGTTATCCTGATTAGAAAGAATATGCTCGTCTAGGTCTGCACTCCCGGCACCATGCTGACTGTAATTATATACCTTCTGTAAAATGCTTTTAACATTTTGATCAATCTGTGTGTTAACCATCAGAGATTTCACTAATCGTTCCAATTGTTCACATTCGGAAACAGACCCACAGCAATCGGTTTGATGATTATTTAATATATCTTTTAGTAATGAAACTTGGTCCTGATGACTTAATGGCATGTTTTGGTACACCCTTTCAAGTGAAAATAAAAAAGAATTCACAGTTAGGTTGTGAATTCTTTTTTTGTTTATACATTAATGGGAAACCCCATTATTACCAATAATAAAAACAATATAAGATTTAGGAGTGGCAAAATGAGACTTAGAAATAAACCTTGGGCAAAGGAAAGGATAGAGGCACACCCTCAATATATTGTCGCTAACCCAGAGAATTTCAAGGGGAAGTGGAATGAAGTATTTAATAATGAACAGCCTCTTCATATAGAGGTAGGGACTGGAAAAGGCCGGTTTATTACTGAAATGGCTAAGGCCCATCCTGATATCAACTATATGGGAATAGAAATTTATGATTCCGTTATCGTTGCTGCTTTAGATCGATTAATTGAAGAAGATTTACCAAACTTAAGACTTCTCAATGTCAATGCAAGTGATTTAAATAAATACTTTGAAAAAAATGATGTCAATAGAGTCTACTTGAATTTTTCCGATCCATGGCCAAAGACTCGCCATGAAAAAAGAAGGTTAACCTATAAGGATTACTTGAAGCTTTATGAAAACATTTTGGTTGATAAAGGGGAAATTCATTTTAAAACTGATAATCAAGGCTTGTTTGAATACTCATTAAAGAGTTTTTCTGAATATGGTTTATTATTAACCTTCCTAAGCCTTGATCTTCATAAAAGTGAATTTGAAGGAAATATCATGACAGAATATGAGGAAAAATTCTCTGAAATGGGAAACCGAATCTACCGTTGTGAAGTAAAATATCAGAACTAATATCTAAGGACAGTCTATTCAAAAGACTGTCCTTTTTGTATATGGTAAAATATATGTAATAGTTCAAAGGGGGGAAAGAAATGGAGACTTTAAAAATTGGCAGAGTGGTGCTTACGTGGCTTTCAGGTGGTGTGACAAACTTAGACGGCGGCGCAATGTTTGGTGTCGTCCCAAAAGCGTTATGGTCGAAAAGGTATCAACCTAATGAAAATAATCTAATTGAACTTCCTACAGATCCAATCTTAATCCAAATGGATGGAAAAAATATCTTACTGGAGGCAGGACTTGGAAAGGGAAAACTATCAGAAAAACAGCTTAGAAATTTTGGAGTTACAGCAGAATCAGATGTAGACGGCTCTTTGAATAAATTAGGGTTAGATCCAAAGGATATTGATTATGTTTTAATGACTCATATGCACAATGATCATGTTGGCGGACTGACGAGGCTGGAGGATGGACTTTATAAGTCCACATTCCCAAATGCCACAATTATCACTTCAGGTATTGAATGGGATGAAATGAGAAATCCGAATATCCGCTCAAAAAGTACATATTGGAAGGAAAATTGGGAGGCAATTCAATCACAGGTTATGACCTTTGATGAAAAATGGAGTTTGGGAGCCATTAGTTTGTATCATACTGGCGGTCATAGTAATGGACATTCTATCGTGCTTATCGAGGATGAGGGTGAAATGGCTATCCATATGGCAGACATAATGCCTACACATGCCCATAAAAATCCACTATGGGTCATGGCATATGATGATTATCCAATGGACTCGATTGCAGCCAAAGAGAAATGGAGTGCCTATGTGATGGATAAGGATGTATGGTTTACTTTTTATCATGATACATATTATCGTGCAGTCAAATGGGGAACAGATGGGCAAATTCAGGACAGTATAAAGAGGGGAAAATAAGGTCAGTATATAAAAAAAGCCGTACCTTTATGGATACGGCTTCTGCCTTTATAGGGCTAAGTCTGTCGAGGCTTTAACGTCTAAAAGGGTTCCGGTCGATGCGTCCGCAATAAATTCGAACTGTTCATTTACTCCATTCTGACTTTTTGAGATTCCGCCCTTATACACCTGATACTTGATTTGATGCTTCTCAAAAGGCTCCGTTACCATATGTATCCAAGAGCCGCTAATTGGTCCATTTTGGTTAAATTGCTTTTTCACATTCTCTAAAACTTTTTCAGGTGATACATATGTTTTTTGTGAAATGATTTCCTTAACGGCATAGCCGCTGATTACTCCAACAGCAGCACCGAGGATAAATGATTTCCAGTTCATAAGGCACCTCCAAAATTTCAAATTTGCTCTTGTTTCCAGTATATCTCATTTAGCAGGCAGAACATAATAAATCCTTATGACAAATTTATTGTTGGTATGGGAGCCAGAATTTCAGTAGAATAAAAACATACATATGGATTATTAACACATTTAAGGGGGAATTTTATTTTGAACGAACAAACATTAAATCTGTTCAAAACCTTAACAGAGCTTCCGGGAGCACCTGGAAATGAACATTTAGTAAGAAATTTTATGAGAGAGCAGTTATCTCAATATGCAGATGAAATAGTCCAAGATAAATTAGGCAGTATTTTTGGAGTTAAAAAAGGGAATCAAAATGGTCCAACAATCATGGTTGCAGGACATATGGATGAAGTTGGTTTTATGGTAACGGCCATTACCGATAATGGAATGCTGAGGTTTCAACCGCTCGGTGGCTGGTGGAGTCAGGTCTTATTAGCTCAGCGTGTTCAGGTGATGACAAATAATGGACCTGTTATTGGTGTCGTAGGCTCCATTCCTCCGCACCTATTAGCTGAAGCACAGCGCAACAAACCAATGGAAATGAAAAATATGTTAATTGATATTGGTGCTGACGATCGAGAGGACGCAGAAAGAATTGGAATTAGGCCAGGTCAGGCTATCCTGCCAATTTGTCCATTTACCCCTATGGCTAACGAAAAGAAAATACTTGCTAAAGCTTGGGATAATCGTTATGGCTGTGGACTAGCAATTGAACTGCTTCAAGAAGTAAAAGATGAAACCTTGCCGAATATTCTATATTCTGGGGCAACTGTTCAAGAGGAAGTAGGTCTTCGCGGTGCACAAACAGCTGCCAATATGATTAATCCAGATATCTTTTTTGCATTAGATGCGAGCCCAGCTAACGATATGTCAGGAAGTAAATCAGAATTTGGTCAATTAGGTAAGGGAGCGCTGCTTCGCATTCTTGACAGATCCATGGTGACACACCGAGGAATGAGAGAGTTCATTCTCGATACAGCAGAGACTAACAAAATCCCTTATCAATACTTTGTTTCACAAGGTGGTACCGATGCAGGTCGTGTGCATCAATCCAACGAAGGAGTTCCAAGCGGTGTAATCGGTATTTGTTCACGTTACATTCATACACATGCTTCCATGATCCATATCGATGACTATGCTGCTGCAAAAGAACTAATCGTAAAACTTGTAAAGGCTTGTGATCAAACAACTGTAGATACCATTAAGGCAAACAGTTAATTTACACTCTGAGGAGGCATAGATATGCCTTCTTTTTATTTGGAAATGGAGAGAGAAGGAATGAAAATAATTATTGGGTCAAATAATCCTGCAAAAGTGGCTGCAGTAAAAAATGCATTTCACTATCAACAAACGGAGTTTCTTTCGTTAGACATCCCTTCTGGAGTCAGTGAACAACCATTCTCAGACGAAGAGACCATTAAGGGAGCGATCAATCGGGCAGTGGGTGCATTGAAAATGGGAAATGGTGAAATTGGAATCGGTCTTGAGGGTGGAGTACAGGAAACCACACATGGTTTATTATTATGTAATTGGGGTGCACTGGCTGCGAAGGATATAGAGCCAATTATTGCTGGGGGGGCGAGATTTCTCCTGCCTGAAGAGATTGCAGACAGATTAAGAGCAGGAGAAGAACTTGGGCCAGTAATGGATGACTATGCAAAAAAGGAAAATGTCCGCAAGAACGAAGGAGCTGTAGGAATTTTTACTAATGGATTAATTAATCGTTCAGAGATGTTTTCTCATATCATGAATCTTTTAGTGGGGCAATTTCACTATCAAAAAGCCTCAAATAAATAAAAATTGCACAAATTATAGAAAATACTTCCTATTTCGACAACAATAATCGACAAAAGACTTGTCTTTTGAATATTATGGAAGGTATGATAATGATAGGACAATTTTCATTTAGGAGGCGAAGAAAGCTGAAATTCTTTAATGCCATATTGATTATAATCTTATCAGTTATCTTATTGAGTGCATGTGGAAAATCAAATTTCGAAACAGAGAGTAAAGAAACGATTGAAGCGGTAAAAGAAGCACTAAATGAAAAGGCGAAAGAAACAAATAAAAAGAGTGACGATATTAACTTTTATTTGCCCTTCGGTTATGAAATCGAAGATGAATCTCCAAATAATATCCTTTTAAAAAATGGATCAAAACAATATATTCTTTTTAATAATCCCCAAGAAAATAAAGTCAGTGATGTAGTATATAAATCTACAGTTGCGCAAAATAAAGACCTTGAGATAAATGAACAATTCAAGAAGAGTAATCAGTTTGGATATTTGATCATAAAGAATCTCGAAGAAGATATGAATGAAATGACGATTGGTATTGGCGGAACCAAGATCACTACTTTGATTAAAACAAGCAGCTTAAAAAATGAAGCAGCAGTAATGACGCAAATTGTAAAATCAGTAGAAAATGAAAAACAATAGGAGGCGTTGACGATGAAGAATTTAGCATCAATGGAGCAGTTTGAACAACTTCGTGATGAAGGGAAAACGATTTTTATGTTCTCCGCTAACTGGTGTCCGGATTGTCGAATTATTGAACCCATTCTACCAGAAATAGAAACCAAGTATAGTGAATTTACTTTTATCCATGTTGATCGCGATGAGTTTATTGAGTTATGCCAAAAATTAGATGTTTACGGAATTCCAAGTTTTATTGCTTTTGAAAAGGGAAAAGAGCTTGGCCGTTTTGTAAGCAAAGATAGGAAAACCCAAGAGGAAATAGAAGGATTTATTAACGATCTAAAATAATTTAGTTTCAGGTCCTCCATCTTTTGAGATGGAGGATTTTTAATGTACAATGGGTGGGTAGGCTGGAGGGATAAAAATGAAGATGGATAGTATTAAAATGAAAAGAGAATTAGAATCACGCTTAGCTTCGGAAGATGTGCTAATCACATATGATCGAGAAAAGGATCAACTGCGAATCGAAAATAAAGTCCTTAGAAAAGGAATAACCATCTCGCTAGGTGGAATTGTCGCTAAGTGGCATACAGAGAAAGAAAAGGCAATTGATGAAGTGGTTTATTATGTGGAAGAGGGACTAAGGGCCATGACGGACACAGTCCAGTTAACAGACCATGAGAAAAAGATTTTTCCAGTTATACGCTCAACGTCCTTCCCCATTGAAGCGGAAGAAGGCGTTCCATTCTTAACAGAGGAACATACTGCTGAAACAAAAATATATTACGCCTATGATATGGGGACAACGTACCGATTAATTGATTCGCGCATCATGGAAAAAGAAGGCTGGCAAGAAAGCCGCATTAAGGAGATTGCCCTATTTAATGTCAGATCTTTAAAGACATCATTAAAAGAAGACCAAGTAGCAGGCAATACTTTTTATTTTCTTAATTCAAACGATGGATATGACGCAAGCAGGATATTAAATAAAGGCTTTTTAAATGATATGAAGAGAAAAATAACAGGGACAATGGTCCTTGCGGTTCCACATCAGGATGTCTTAATTATCGCTGATATTCAAAACAATACAGGGTATGATGTTTTAGCACAAATGGCAATGAGTTTCTTTGCTAGTGGACGTGTACCTATAACGGCGTTATCCTTTTTGTATGAGGATGGAGAACTAGAACCAATATTTATCTTGGGAAAGACAGGCAATAAAGACGGAAAAGGATCACGGTAAGTGGTCTTTTTTGCTTATTCTAAGATTTTATGTCGAAAAAATAATAATACCTGTTAAAATAGAGTGATAGAAATAGAGAAAGAGTGATAGTTTTGAGCTGGATCCAAAACTTTTTTCAAAGGTTTATAAAGGACAATGAAGATGAATATGCTGGATATGATGACATACATAACAAGCAGCACGTGCGGTCATTGCCTCATAAGATAATAGAAGGGGGGCACCATTTAGATACAAAAATTTCTTATCAATATCCTAAAGGGCAGCTCCACTTCAAATTGAAGTCAGAAGTCAGAAAGGTAAGAACTGAACCTGCAACCCGACAAAAGAGGGTAGAGCCAAGTACTGAAAAAAGAAATACTGAAAGAAGAAGTTCAGAAACAAAGAAGATGGCTGAAACAAAGAAGCTGCCTGAAGCTAAGACTAGCACAACGCCAATTAAGAAAAAACCATTTCAGTTGACAGAAATTCCATCACCTATTTTTGGGTTTAGCAGACCGAATACAGTCTCTGATAAAGTAGTTGAACATGAGTTAAGCCATTTTTTTGCTGATGAATTTGATGAACAGCTTGATTCTAGTACACCTGTATTGGAGAATGAATCATTCCCTGAGATTGAAATGGCTGTAGCTGAAACAGCTGTTGCTATATCTGAAGAGGTTGAGACTATTGAAGTAGTTGAGACAATTGAAGAGGTTGAGACAATTGAAGTAGTTGAGACAATTGAAGAGGTTGAGACAATTGAAGAGGTTGAGACAATTGAAGAAGTTCCGATAATTGAAACGACGGCGGAGGAAAAGCCCCAAGAAGCTGTTGAAGTGTACACACCAAAACGATCCCCGCTTCCTTTTAATGTCATGATGCTGAAACAGGATAAGGTAAAATGGGAAGAAAGCAAAAGAAGAAGAACATTGCACCCTGAGAAAGTACAATCGGAAAAGGTTATGGAAGAAACTCCTGAAGCAGTAGAACAGTCAAATGATGATGTAGAAGCGGTCACTGTGGACCAGTCAAATGAAATAGAAGCCGTCACAATAGAACCTATTATTCAGAGGCTGATAGAGGAACCACCCGTACTAGCAGAGGCTAATGTATATGAGTTTCCTAAAATGAACTTGTTAAACCCTCCTGTTATTGTAGAAGACGATACGGAATGGTTATTATACCAAGAAGAACTTTTAAACCAAACGCTGCAAAATTTTAATGTCGGTGCAAGTGTTGTCAATGTTACTCAAGGACCAGCAGTCACACGATTTGAAGTCCAACCAGAGCCAGGGGTAAAGGTAAATAAAATTACAAATTTAAGCGATGATATTAAATTAAGTCTTGCTGCTAGAGATATCCGAATTGAAGCGCCGATTCCTGGTAAACATACGATTGGCATTGAGGTACCTAACCAAAAATCACGTCCTGTGTTTATTAATGAAATCATTCAAAGTCCTGTCTTTCGAGAGTCCGTCTCTCCATTGACAGCAATACTAGGACTAGATATTTCCGGCAAGCCTATTGTTACCGATCTAAAGAAAATGCCCCATGGCTTAATAGCTGGAGCAACTGGTTCTGGAAAGAGTGTTTGTATTAATACCATCTTAGTAAGTTTATTGTTTAAAGCTAGTCCAGAAGATTTAAAGCTATTATTGATTGACCCTAAAATGGTAGAGCTTGCTCCGTATAATCGAATTCCGCATTTAGTTAGTCCAGTCATAACGGATTTAAAGGCTGCAACAGCATCCTTGAAATGGGCTGTCGATGAAATGGAAAGACGTTATGAGCTTTTTGCACATACTGGAGTTCGCGATATTAATCGATTTAATGAGCTTGCCATAAAGAATAAACAATACAGTGATAAACTCCCGTTTATTGTGATTGTCATTGATGAATTAGCTGATTTGATGATGATGTCACCTGCGGATGTAGAAGAAGCGATTTGCAGAATTGCTCAAAAAGCACGAGCATGTGGAATTCATTTAATTGTTGCGACGCAAAGACCATCAGTGGATGTCATTACTGGATTAATTAAAGCCAACATCCCAACCCGGATTGCCTTTTCTGTTTCTTCACAAGTGGATTCGCGAACGATCATTGATATTAGCGGGGCTGAGAAATTACTTGGCCGGGGTGACATGCTCTTTTTAGAAAATGGTTCATCCAAGCCTGTTCGTCTGCAAGGAACTTTTGTGTCAGATGAAGAAATTGACCTTGTTGTCGGGCATGTGAGAGAGCAGCGTGAACCTGAATACTTGTTTGAACAAGAAGAACTATTAAAAAAGGCACAAGTAACAGAAGAAGAGGATGAGCTTTTTTTCGAAGCCTGTGAATTTATTATTGAACAAGGACTTGCTTCTACCTCGAGCTTACAAAGAAGATTTAAAATCGGTTATAACCGTGCAGCCCGACTAATGGATATGCTTGAATCGAACGGTTTTATCACAAGTGCCAATGGCAGCAAACCTCGAGAAGTATTGATCACAGAATCAGACTTGGAGTCCCTGCAAGATACTGGTACAATAAATTAATCTAAAAAAAATAACATGTGAATTCCGTATCAAATAGTTTTTCTTGATGAACAATGTTATAATACTTAAATGTGATTCCGATATTGATGTTATACGTTACCAAACTAAAGTTTTTTCGATGTATAGCTGATGCGCCTAGGCGCTTCCGCTTTTCGTTATTAGCATTTCAAGATAGATGTCATATACTGTTTTACAGATAGACGTTGGTTGGAGGTTCTTTATATGACTATTTACCATTTTGTAGGTATAAAGGGGTCAGGAATGAGTGCATTAGCACAAGTTCTCCATGATATGAATTTCGATGTACAAGGCTCCGATGTCGAAAAGCGCTTTTTTACTCAACTGGCCCTTGAAGAATCAGGAATAAAGATTCTCCCCTTTCAAAAGGAAAACATTAAACCGGGGATGACTATTATTGCTGGTAATGCATTTCCTGATACACATGAGGAAATTCAAGAGGCCATGAAGCTCGGACTGCCAATTGTTCGTTACCACAGATTTTTAGGCGATTTTATGCAAAATTTTATTAGTGTGGCTGTTACGGGAGCACACGGTAAAACGTCGACAACTGGGTTGCTTGCCCATGTCATTAAGGGTGCAAAGCCGACTTCGTTTTTAATTGGTGACGGTACTGGCAGAGGCGAAGAAGGATCTAAATATTTTGTTTTCGAAGCGTGTGAATACAGAAGACACTTTCTGTCCTATTTTCCAGATTATGCAATCATGACAAATATTGATTTCGATCACCCTGATTATTTTGCGAATATTGATGATGTATTTTCAGCATTCCAGGAAATGGCCGTTCAAGTTAAGAAGGGAATATTTGCTTACGGGGATGATGAACAGCTTCAAAAGATTCAGGCAAAGGTGCCAGTATTGTTCTATGGTTTTGACGAGGAGAATGACTACCAAGCCAAGAATCTTGTGAAAAGTACAAGTGGAACAACCTTTGATGTATTTATTCGTAATACCTTCTATGATACTTTTAGCATCCCTACTTTCGGTGAGCATAGTGTTTTAAATGCGCTTTCTGTCATTGGGGTGTGCCACTATGAAGAAATTGATGTTGCAATTGTGAAGGAACAATTGAACACCTTTCAGGGTGTTAAAAGAAGATTCACAGAAAAACGAATTGGGTCACAAATTTTGATTGACGATTATGCCCATCACCCAACAGAAATTAAAGCTACCATTGATGCGGCCAATCAAAAATATCCAGATAGGGAAATCGTAGCTGTATTTCAGCCGCATACCTTTTCAAGAACTCAAGCTTTTCTAGAGGATTTTGCAAAAAGCTTGAGACTTGCAGATAAGACGTATTTATGTGAAATTTTTGGTTCTGCACGAGAAAACCATGGGAAACTGACGATTAATGACCTGCAAAAGAAAATTGAAGGGGCAGAAATACTGTCAGAAGAAAATACTTCTCTGTTGGAGAAACATCAAAATAGTGTAATTATTTTTATGGGTGCAGGAGATATTCAAAAATTCCAGGAATCCTATGAAAATCAGCTTACCTTATAATAAAAAAGGATGCCCGTAAACATACGGACATCCTTTTTTGAATTTATTTAAGATTTTCAGGATTTAATCCTTCAAGTTCAGGTATAACGAAAAGACCGTCTTTACGGATTAACACATCATCAAAATAGATTTCTCCTCCGCCGTATTCCGGGCGCTGAATGTTAACCATATCCCAGTGAATATTGGAATGATTGCCGTTAAAGGCTTCATCATAGCATTGACCTGGAGTAAAGTGGAAGCTGCCGGCAATTTTTTCATCAAATAAAATATCCTGCATCGGATTTAAGATGTATGGGTTTACGCCGATGGCGAACTCACCAACATAACGTGCTCCTTCATCGGTATCAAATATTTTATTGATACGCTCTGTATCATTTGCGACTGCTTCAACAATTTTTCCATCCTTGAAGGTAAGCTTTACATTTTCAAAAGTAAATCCTTGGTAAGGGGATGGGGTATTATAAGTAATAACTCCATTTACTGAATCACGAACTGGTGCGGTGTATACCTCACCATCAGGTATATTTGCATGGCCGGCACACTTAATAGCCGGAATATCCTTAATGGAGAAGCTAAGGTCTGTTCCAGGACCTGTGAGACGAACTTTATCTGTACGGTTCATCAATTGTGCAAGGCTGTCCATAGCTTTATCCATCTTTCCATAATCCAAATTACAAACATCAAAATAGAAGTCCTCAAATGCCTCCGTACTCATTTTTGCTAACTGAGCCATGTTTGCTGTTGGGTAGCGAAGGACAACCCATTTTGTTTTCGGAACTCTGATGTCGCGATGAACTTTCTTACCAATTGTACTTCCGTGAATCTTTACTTTTTCGTCTGGTACATCGGCTTGCTCATTGATGTTATCACCAGAACGTAGACCTATGTATGCATCCATTTTCCCCATTACATTTGCTTCAAAATCAGCGATCATATTAAATTGCTCTTCCTGTGCGCCAAGGAGTAGGGCACGATCCACTTGCTGATCCTTAAGAAGTACAAATGGGTATCCACCTGCAAGATAGGCTTCCTTAACAAGTGCTGTAACAAGTTCACGCTGCAGGCCGAAGTTTTCAATTAAAACCTTTTCACCCTTTTGCAGCTCTACCGAGTAGTTAATTAAATTTTTTGCTAATTTTTCAATACGTGGATCTTTCATGTTATTAGATTCCTCCAACGAAAAAAATGATAATACAGTATTTATTGTAACCGAATTCATACAGAAAGTGATAAAAATTCAACATAAGTGTAAAACGTATTGTAAACTCATGCAGGAAAATGAGACAATTATCTTGAAGTAGTATTAGATACCTATTTACGTTTAACACCGCGCTAGATAGGTAATACATAATGGTATAAATGCGGAGGTAAAGACGAATGGAAATTATTTTATATTTAAGCGTCGCTTTGATAGCGATTGCCTTTTTAGTGCTTGTCATGTACGTAGCAAAAACACTAACCTCTCTCCAAGAAACCCTATCAAGTGTTTCAAAAACGCTAATTGGATTAGAAAAACAGTTAGATGGTGTCACACAAGAAACAACAGAACTCTTACAAAAAACAAATGCTCTAGCTGATGATATTCAGGAAAAGTCAAAGAGTTTAAACAGTGTTGTTTCGGCAGTAAAAGATGTGGGGTCAACAGTAAATAAATTCAATGGAACTTTAAAAAATTTAACAGATTCATTTGATATACAGGTAGAAGAAAATAAAGAAAAAGTCTCCCAAATTGTCCAATGGAGTAATGTTTTTCTTGAACTAAAAGATAAATGGAATACTAAGAAAAAAGAAAAAGAAGAAAGCAGTGCCAAGGAGATTAAAAGAGTTAGATCTAGATAGTATTTTAAGGCTGTGTTTAAGGTAAATAAATGGTTTTAGAACTCTG
>NZ_NPDD01000207.1 GCF_002272245.1 Bacillus sp. 7884-1
AAAGCGAAGCGCCTGGAGCACAAATCAACAGCCCAGTTTAACACAGCCATTTTAAATAGGAGGAATCTATTATGGGTAAAGATTACGAAAGCCGAGAACTAAACCAAAACAAAAGTGAAGACTCATCAAGCAGTTTTTTGCTAGGAGCACTGATAGGCGGATTAGTAGGTGCAGCAGCTGCCATCTTCTTAGCCCCAAAATCCGGCAAGGACCTTCGCAGCACTATTAACAATCAAGCAGAAACACTAAAGGAAAAAACGATCCACCTCGTGAAAAAAACAAAGCCGTCACCAGACGCAGAAGAAGAACACTACATTTCAATTGGCGGGGTACAAAAAACAAATCCAGAACCTAACATGGACGAACTGGCAATTAGAAATAAATTAGAAGAAGCAAAAAAAGCGTTTGAAGAGGAAGAATATAAAGTAACACATTAAGAATTTCGATAACTAATCGAATTATTTGTATCAAAAACGGTGAAGTGATAGAATGACTTCACCGTTTATATTTTGGAGGATTGAATATGCTAAAAAAAATCGATACATTGGAACAATTTGAGGATTTATTGAAGCAAGAAGACAAATTTTTATTTTTGAAACATAGTTTAACATGTCCAATAAGTCATGCGGCTTATCAGGAATATGAAAAGTACTCAGAGTCAAATCAAAGCGTACCAGCCTATTATTTAGCTGTACAAGACTCACGACCTTTATCTAATGAAATAGCAGAGAAATTCGAAATTAAACATGAATCCCCACAAGCTCTGCTAATTAAAAATGGTTCGGCGGTATGGAATGCATCGCACTGGAAAATCACAAATCGTTCTTTAACAAGTGCAATTAGTGAAAATTTATAGGCAACAAATAAAAATCCCAGCATAGAATGACTTAATTATATAACAATTTAGTGCTTAAAAGCGTTTAATCATTAAAGAAAAAAGGCGTGACAAAGTAAACCTTTTCATCTATAATAAAGCCTAATTATTGAATTATTAAAAAATTTATTAATAAGGGCGCTAGCTGACAGTTTTCAAATCTGATCTCCTGCGATTAATCTGTCATGCTATGAAAGGACGGGGACATAACATGAGCAAAAGTAATTTGGAACTATTAAGGACACGTGTGGATGATCTTAACTTAGAATTATTGAAACTAATTAATGAAAGAGCTCAACTCGTCCAAGAGATTGGGAAAGCTAAAGAAACTCAAGGGGTTTACAAATACGACCCTGTTCGTGAAAGAAAAATGCTTGATGTGATTAAAGAAAATAATGATGGTCCATTTGACAACGCAACCATTGATCATTTATTTAAGGAAATTTTTAAGGCTGGCTTAGATTTGCAAAAAGACGACCATCAAAAAGCTCTTCTTGTTTCTAGGAAAAAGAAGCCTGAAAATACAATTGTAAATATAAAAGGTGAAACAATCGGCGATGGAAAGCAACATTTTGTTTTTGGTCCATGTGCAGTCGAGTCTTATGAACAAGTTGCAACTGTAGCAAAAGCAATGAAAGAAAAAGGTTTAAAGCTGCTTCGAGGCGGTGCCTATAAGCCAAGAACATCTCCGTATGACTTCCAAGGTCTAGGAGTTGAAGGATTAAAAATCTTAAAACGTGTGGCAGATGAGTATGATATGGCTGTCATTAGTGAGATTGTAAACCCTGCTGATATTGAGATGGCTATTGATTATATTGATGTTATCCAAATTGGTGCCCGCAATATGCAAAACTTTGAATTATTAAAAGCTGCAGGTTCAGTAAATAAGCCTGTTCTATTAAAACGAGGTATTGCCGCTACCATCGAAGAATTTATTAATGCTGCAGAATATATTATGGCCCAAGGAAATGGCCAAATTATTCTTTGTGAGCGTGGAATTAGAACGTACGAACGAGCAACGAGAAATACCCTTGATATTTCCGCTGTACCGATTCTAAAGCAAGAAACCCACTTACCAGTAATGGTAGATGTAACCCACTCAACTGGTCGAAGAGATTTACTTCTTCCTTGTGCAAAAGCAGCAATTGCGATTGGTGCAGATGGCGTTATGGCTGAAGTTCATCCAGATCCAGCAGTGGCACTTTCAGATGCTCAACAACAAATGAACCTTGATCAGTTTAATACTTTCTATAGTGAACTGCTTGCATCCAACTTCGTAAGAGTTTAAATGATATAGAAAAGAGGCCTTCTGTCTAACAGAAGGTTTCTTTTTAGTAAAAAATGAAAATATAGTGAAAATGAGAACAAATATCATTGCGACTTGCTTGTTCTTATCGTATGATTAAATACATATAAAAGTTTGTATATTTTCTCACAAATAGAAAAGCGGAAGCGCCTTGTTCAGGGAAAAAAGCAGTTCATTTTTTCCTAGCCCCGACATGCACTGGAGGGCCTGTGGGTGAAGTCGTGCTTTTTGACTTCAACTGCAGGACCGAAGTGACCTCGAGGGGCTAGGCGCTGGAGCTGGACAAAAAAAAGACTAAATTGATGAAAAATGTTGTAAAATAAAGAAAATACCTAGCGTGTTTAAGGAGAGTGTTAACGTGAATATAACAATTTATGATGTTGCCCGGGAAGCAAATGTTTCGATGGCAACCGTTTCACGTGTAGTCAATGGAAATCCAAATGTAAAGCCTGTTACTCGAAAAAAAGTATTAGAAGTCATTGATAGACTTGGCTACCGTCCTAATGCTGTTGCGAGGGGATTGGCTAGTAAAAAGACTACGACTGTTGGGGTTGTCATCCCCGATATTTCAAATATCTTTTTTGCAGAACTAGCACGGGGCATCGAAGATATTGCAACCATGTATAAGTACAATATTATTTTAAGTAATTCCGATCAAAACTTAGAGAAAGAATTACACTTATTAAATACTATGCTAGGGAAACAAGTGGATGGGATTGTATTCATGAGTGGGAATATTACAAAAGAACATGTGGAGGAATTTGGAAAGTCTCCGGTTCCGATTGTTTTAGCTGGATCGATTGAGGAATCTGAACAGATTCCTTCTGTTAACATCGATTACGAACAAGCTGTTTATGACTCCGTGAATGAATTTATTGACAAAGGTCATAAGTATATTGCATTTGTAGTAGGACCATTACAGGAGCCGAGAAATATCCACAAAAAACTAAAAGGTTATCAGCGGGCACTTGCAAATGCCGGAATAGATTATGATGAGTCACTTGTTGTAGAAGGTGATTACACCTATGACTCTGGATTAGAAGCATTCGAAAAATTATTAGAAGCTCCTAATAGACCAACAGCAATTCTAGTTGGCTCAGATGAAATGGCACTTGGTGTCGTTCATGGTGCCGATGATAAAGGATATAAACTTCCTGAAGACTTCGAAGTAATCACATCAGATAATACAAGGCTTTCATTAATGGTTCGCCCGCAGCTGACCACAATCGTTCAGCCTTTATACGATATCGGAGCTGTGGCAATGCGGTTACTCACAAAATTAATGAACAAAGAAGAGGTAGAGGAACAAACTGTTGTTCTTCCACATCGCATCGAACACCGTCAATCAACAAAATAATAAGAAAAGCGGAAGCGCCTTGTACAGGGAAAAATGCAGTTCAATTTTTCCTAGGCGCTGGAGCTAGACAAAATAAGAAATAAGGGGAAGCACAATTGTGCTTCCCCTTATTTCTTAGTCTTCCATTGTGGACAGGTCACCTGTTGGTAAATTTAGCTCCCATGCCTTTAAGACACGTCTCATAATCTTACCACTTCTTGTTTTCGGAAGCTTATCTCGGAAATCAATTTCTCTAGGAGCAGCGTGCGCCGCGAGCCCTTTTTTAACAAAAAGCCTGATTTCTTCCTTAAGCTCATCTGAAGCTACATAGCCGTCTCTTAGTGCAATAAAAGCCTTGATAATTTCCCCGCGGACAGGGTCTGGCTTTCCAATTACGCCAGCCTCTGCAATCGCTGGATGCTCAACTAGTTTGCTTTCCACTTCAAATGGGCCGACGCGTTCGCCAGAGGTCATGATAACATCATCCACGCGTCCTTGGAACCAGAAATATCCATCCTCATCCATATAGGCGGAATCTCCAGAAAAATACCAGCCGCTTGGCATAAAATAGGATTCATATTTTGCTGGGTTATTCCAAATGGTGTACATCATCGAAGGCCAGCCCTTTTTAATTGCAAGATTCCCCATGCGGTATGGAGGAAGTTCATTGCCTTGGTCGTCAACAATCGCTGCCTCGACACCTGGAATAGGTTTACCCATTGAACCTGGTTTAATCTCCATACATGGGTAGTTACTAATAAGCTGTGCACCTGTTTCGGTCATCCACCAGTTATCGTGGATTCTTTTGTTAAAGACCTTCACACCCCATTTTACTACCTCAGGGTTTAACGGCTCTCCAACACTTAGTACATGTCGCAGACTGCTTAAATTGTATTTCTTAACAATTTCATCACCAGCACCCATTAACATCCGGAATGCAGTCGGAGCACTATACCAAACACTAACACCGAAGTCTTCAATCATTTTGTACCAAGTATCAGGGCTGAAACGACCTCCAATAATAACGTTAGAAGTTCCGGTTAACCATGGTCCGAAAATACCGTATGATGTCCCTGTAACCCAGCCTGGGTCTGCTGTACACCAATAAACATCATCTTCTTTCAAATCCAGTACCCATTTGGCTGTTTGATAATGTTGGATCATTGCATTATGTACATGCAGTACCCCTTTAGGCTTGCCTGTTGAACCAGAAGTATAGTGAAGAATGAGACCATCCGTACGGTCCATCCATTCAATTCTTAAATTGTTACTAGCTGCTTCGAACTTTTTCAAAAAGTCTATAAAGGGTCCTTGTTCATCTACATTTTGGCCGATAAGGAAAATATGTTTTAATGCTGGCAGCTCATCTACTGGTACACGTTCTAAGAGTTCAGGTGTAGTGACTAATACCTTTGCTTCACTATCTTGCAAACGATCCCTAACGGCACCCTCCATGAAGGCTTCAAATAATGGACCGACAATCGCCCCAAGCTTAATGGCTCCCAAGACAGTAAAATATAGTTCAGGTGAACGAGGCATAAAAATAAATACGCGGTCTCCTTTTTCTACATCACCGTATGCTTTTAAGACATTACCAGCTTTGTTTGAAAGCTCTTTCATTTCTTTGAAGGTGTACTTTTCATTTCTGGTATTATCACGATAATAAAGGGCTACCTTGTTTTTTCGAAAAGTTTCTGCATGGCGGTCAATAGCTTCGTAAGCCATGTTAACAAGTCCTGTTTCATGCCAGGAGAATTCCTTCTCAGTTTCCTCCCAACTGAAGTTCTTATACTTCTCAGCATAATTTGCTAAATTATGCTCTCCTTGCAACACTGGCAGCTTTTCCACTTTCATTCCATTTCCCCCTTATGCTAGTATGAGATAATTATAGTACAAAAAGTAATTATTCTCAATTTTAAAAATAGTTTTATCATTTTCGGTAAATTGTCACATAGTTTTCTAATTAAACAGAAAATTGTGGGAAGAGGCTAAAAAATGATAGATATTATGTATAATAGAATAAGATATGCGAATGATTTTTCAGGTGGTGTAGGGATGGAACATAGAAAAACGTACAATGCTAAAGAAGTAAAGACTCCCCATGGAAACTTAATTATTGAAGGTCCTATTTCCTCAGATAAACTTGCTGGCTATGAGTTTCACGAACATCTTACCGCTTTTCGTCCCCCAGAGCAGCAGCATCAAGCGCTAGTTGGGATTGCACAGCTTGAAGAGGGAAGAATTATTATCGCTAGGCATCACCATACCATTGTTGGTTATGTGACCTACCTTTTTCCGGATCCTCTTGAAAGATGGTCGGAAGACAAAATGGATAATTTAATTGAATTAGGTGCTATTGAGGTAATTCCTCAATTTAGGGGATGCGCGGTAGGAAAAAATCTCCTTACCGTTTCTATGATGGATGATGCGATGGAGGATTACTTAATTATTACGACGGAATATTATTGGCATTGGGATTTAAAGGGGACAGGTTTAAATGTTTGGGAGTACCGGAAAATCATGGAGAAAATGATGAATGCGGGCGGCCTCCAATGGTATGCAACGGATGACCCTGAGATTTGTTCACACCCGGCAAATTGTCTTATGGCTAGAATTGGTAAAAGAGTCGATGTGGAGACAATTCAAAGGTTTGACCGACTTCGTTTTATGAACCGATTTATGTATTGATACGAGATTCAGGTTGAGGGGGGCTTTTGGATGATAGTAGAAGAAATAATGAAAACGGAGATTGTTACGGTTACACCAACAGTTTCAATTGCTGAGACGATGAGATTGATGGAAACGAAAAAAATTCGGCATATACCTGTTATTGATGCAGAACAACAACTTGTTGGTATTGTAACTTTATCAGATATTCGCGATGCTGCTCCATCTATATTCCGCGCTAACGAACATGTAGAGGACATGCAAAACCCTGTAGACACCATAATGAAAAAGGATGTTATCACGGGTCATCCGCTTGATTTTGTAGAGGAAATTGCAGCTGTTTTTTATGAGCATAAAATTGGCTGCCTGCCGATTACAAACGATAGGAAACTGGTTGGAATTGTGACGGAAACTGATTTACTCCGAACGTTAGTTGAATTGACAGGTGCCCATCAACCAGGTTCTCAAATTGAAATTAGGGTTCCTAATCTTGCGGGAAAGCTTAGTGATATTACTAGTTTAATAAAGAATCGGAAAGCAAATATTTTAAGTGTACTCGTTTATCCTGACAAAAAGAATGACCAATACAAAATACTTGTCATAAGATTGCAAACCATGAATCCTAACTTGCTTATCCAAGATTTAAAACAATCAGGCTATGACGTTCTGTGGCCAAATCTGCCAGGTGTTTCCCTATGACCGATCGATGTTCATTTGTATTTTCAGAAGAACTGTTAAATTATAAATTCAACAGCAACCATCCTTTTAATCAGTTTCGACTAAAACTTACTGTAGATTTATTACATAGATTAAAGGCCCTGGACAATCATCAGATAGTTCCTCCGAGAATGGCAACAGAGGAGGAACTTGCCCTTGTTCATGATCCAAGTTACATTGATGCTGTAAAGATGGCTGGGCATGGACAACTTCCGCAGCATGTGGCTGAGAACTATGGGATAGGTACGGAAGATACACCGATATTCCCTAAAATGCACGAAGCGAGCGCTTTATTAGTTGGAGGAACACTTACGGCTGTCGATCAAGTTATGACAGGACAGGCTGTTCATGCCCTTCACCTAGGTGGGGGGTTACATCATGGATTTCGTGGAAAAGCTTCTGGATTTTGTATTTATAATGATAGTTCAGTAGCCATTAAATATTTGCAAAATAAATATAATGCGAGAGTTCTTTATGTTGATACCGATGCCCATCATGGAGACGGTGTACAATGGTCCTTTTACGACGATCCCGATGTCTGTACCTTATCCATACACGAAACCGGTAGATACTTGTTTCCTGGTACCGGTAATGTTAACGAGAGAGGTCAAGGAAAGGGATACGGTTATTCCTTTAATATTCCTGTAGATGCATTTACAGAGGATGAATCCTGGCTTGATGCTTATACTCAATCGCTAAGGGAAGTAGCTGAGTTTTTTAAACCAGATGTCATCCTGACTCAAAATGGGGCTGACTCCCATTATTATGACCCTTTAACCCATTTATCTGCGACAATGAAAATCTATCGTGAAATTCCAAAGCTTGCACATGAAATTGCCCATCAATATTGCGGTGGTAAATGGATTGCAGTCGGCGGCGGGGGCTATGATATTTGGAGGGTTGTTCCAAGGGCTTGGGCACTTGTATGGATGGAAATGACTGAAAACTCAAACTGTTATGGAAGTTTACCACAGGACTGGCTGGATTATTGGCAAGAAAAAGCACCAGTTAATCTTCCAATAAACTGGAATGATCCAGAAGATATGTATAAACCAATCCCGAGGAAAGCAGAAATAACAGAAAAAAATTTACTTACACTTGAAAAAGCGCTATACCCTATTAGAAGTAATAAAAAAAGTGAATCAAAAAAATAAGGAGCTTGGGAATCCCAAGCTCCTTATTTTTATTGTTCGGGTGTACTAGTAACCCCAATATCCACTGGATTAGATGGTGCTGATTCCTTCCCTGCGATATCCACGGCAGTTACATGGTATGAACCACTAGAGGCTGAAAAGGAAAGACTAGAACCATTTTTGATACTCGAGACCTTTTTCCCGTTTTGATATACTCGGTATCCAACAATATCATTGTCACCTGGTGCTGCCCAAATTAAATTGTTACCGGATAGTGATAGGGTCACGACGTCAGGCTGTTTACCATTATCTACAATTTTATCATTAGGAACAAGGATTTTACCCCAACGCTCCGTCTTAGGGATCAGCTGGCTTGGATTACTGAAATTTCTTCCAACCATTCGTGAAATGAAATCAGGATTTAGGATAACCCCTTGCTGCGCAAATTCTGCTGGTGTTGAATCTAATGCAAGATACTTTTTATCGCCAATTTGCACATATTTTCCTGCAATTAAACTATCATCTCGCTTTGTCGGTACATTCTCCACATTAAAGTAATCACTTACAACTAAACCTGCCTTTGAGCAGGCATCCGAAGGCAGTAAACCTGAAACTGCGCAAAACGAGCGCTTTACAATTCCAGCTGGTACAGGGAACGATTCTGCTGGACTGATTAACTCGGGTTTAATATCATATGCCGCATTAATTAATGCAGCCCATAAATTGTTCGTTCTTTGTGAATAGGACATTCCGCCGGTCTTTAATGACTTTGGCGTATCATAGCCATTCCAGATTCCAAAAGTTACATTTGGGTTGGTAGCAACAAACCAATTGTCATGATATTCATGTCCTGTTCCTGTTTTACCTGCCCAGTCTGCCCTAAACTTCAATTTACTATTGAGACCTGCAGCTGTACCACTTTTGATTACATCACGCATCATATCAAGCGTTAAAAACGCTGTTTGCGGTTTAAAAACATCAACTGGCTTTACTTCATGCTGGTAGATGGTTTTACCGTCTTTATCGACAATTTTTTCAATCATGTACGCATCAATAAATTTACCCTCATTTGCAAACGTTCCAAAGGCGTTGGTGTTTTCCTCCACCGTTACCCCATTTTTCATGGATCCAATAGAGGTTGAGAGATTGGTATAATCCTCACTTCTTAGTGATGTAAAGCCCATTTTTTCAAGATATTTTGCAGGCTGCTGGTCAAGTATATCTTTATATAGCTTAACAGCAGGAACGTTATAAGATTTTTTGAGCGCATGTCTTGCTGAGGTAATCCCGCTGTACCTCTTGTCATAGTTGTTTGGCCAAGGTCTTGAAATGGAAGGTTCGAGCCTTAAAGCTACATCCGGTAAAGGGGTACCTGGTGATGCTTTCCCCAATTCAATGGCTGGTGCATAAACGAGTAAGGGTTTCATCGTAGATCCATTTTGGCGGACAGCACTAGTCGCATGATTAAGCTCCTGTTTGTTATGGTCTCTTCCACCGACAAAACTGATGATTTTCCCTGTTTTATTTTCAATTAGCATTGCACCGACTTCTACAGGCTCCATGACTGTAATTGTTTCCCCCGTTTCTGGATCCTGTTTTTCTTCAGGCTTATCAGGTCCGTAGTTAGGGTAGTTATTTTTTACAACCTGGAAGGCATCATAAATATCTTTGTTTATGGTTGTGTGAATTTCGTAACCATTTTGTTTTAAGTTTTGCTTGGCTATTGTTTGGTATTTATAATAAAGATTTTCATCTTCCTTTAAATCTTTTTCTTCATACCCTTCGTTTTTCGCCAATACATTAGTCAGTACATCAACGGCTCGCTTTTCAATTTCAAATGATAAGTATGGATATTTTTCAAGCGGGTTGTCACCTGCAGAAATAAAATCCTTTGTAATATCGTAGGATGAAGCTTCGGCATATTGCTTTTCATCAATATGACTGCCATCATACATTCTTTTTAGTACCGTTTTCATTCGAGTAAGTCCAGGTTCTAAATTGTTCTTCACTGTACCCTCTCTAGTAAAAGGGGTATACCCAAAGGGACTTTGTGGTAAACCTGCAATAAAGGCAGCTTGTGGAAGGGTCAATTCGCTGGCATTTTTTCCGAAGATTCCTTTTGCCGCTGCTTGAACACCGCCGATATTCTTACCGGATGAGTTTCTTCCGAATGTTGAAACGTTTAAGTAAGCTTCTAGTATTTCTTTTTTGCTAAAAAATTTCTCTAATCGAAGGGCAAGCAAGATTTCATTTGCTTTTCTTGCGAATGAGACTTCGTTTGTTAAGATTTGGTTTTTAATTAATTGCTGTGTTAATGTACTGCCGCCTGATTGAGTAGCAGAGTTGGTTACTTCTTGGAAAAGTGCGCGAAAAACTGCTTTTGGCACAACTCCTTTGTGTTTATAAAAATACTCATCCTCTGTTGCAATTACTGCTTTTACCAGATATTCTGATACTTGGTCAATTTTGACTTCTTCCCGTTCGAGATCTGTACGCAGCTTTCCAAGATAAACATTATCAGAAAAATATAAGTCCGATGTTTCCGTATAATTATAAATGTCTTTCTTCATACTGTCATAAGACCGGACAGGTTCGTCCTTTACAAGCGAGGCAAAGTATCCCGCGCCCACACCACCTGCAAATGCTCCCCCGAGGATGACGACAGTCATTATCAGCAGTAAAAGGTTCCAAAAGACCTGGTACGTTATTCGTGCACTTTTTACTGTTCTTTTATGGGTAAACAAGTTGGTTATGGACTTTAATTTTTCTATCCACGCTTGAAATTTATCATTCATAGAATCACCTCTTTTAAAATCACATATATTATAGCATAATGAGTATTGCAAAAATGACAAACTTCTACATTTTTCTGATATTACCAGTTCTTGTTTGACAGCAGGTATAAATTATGGTAAAAATTTTATAAGTTATAAAATTAATAATCAAGCTATGAAGGGAATCTACTGTAGGTCTTCTATCCCTGTTTTTAGAGAGTCAGCGGCTGGTGAAAGCTGACACACATAGAAGAGTGAATTACGTCCCAGAGCTTTCTCCGTGAATATAGAAGTAGCGGGGAACGGTCTAAACCGTTAATTTTTACGAGTTGGGGGATTCATTCCTCAAGCCGGGTGGTACCGCGCGTATATGCGTCCCTGCATTTTTTGCAGGGGCGCTTTTTGTTTTATTTTAAGAGAATATGGAGGACAATGAAATGGATTTATTACAAGATTTAGCATGGCGCGGCCTCATCTACCAACAAACAGATGAAGAGAGCCTTAAGGATTTGATTAGTAAGGATAAAATCTCTCTATATTGTGGAGTAGACCCAACAGCAGACAGCATGCATATCGGACATATGGTTCCGTTCTTAACACTTAGAAGATTTCAGCAGCATGGACACCGTCCTGTTGTTTTAGTTGGCGGTGCGACAGGGCTTATTGGAGACCCAAGTGGTAAGAGTGAAGAACGTAACCTGCAAACCTTGGAGACTGTGCAGAAAAATGTTGAAGGGATTCAAAAGCAGTTAGCAGCTATTTTTAACTTTGATGGTGATAATGGTGCCGTCTTGGTCAATAACTATGATTGGGCGGGGTCGATGGATATTGTTACGTTCTTACGTGACATCGGTAAACACATTGGCGTCAATTACATGCTGGCAAAGGATACAATTGCTTCACGACTTGATTCGGGGATATCGTTTACAGAATTCACGTATACGATTCTTCAAGCAATGGACTTCAATCATTTGTACGAGAACTTTAATTGTAAATTACAAGTTGGCGGCAGTGACCAATGGGGGAATATTACCTCCGGACTTGAACTAATTCGTAAAATGCAGCCAGAAGGTTCGAAGGCATATGGATTAACCATTCCACTTGTTACAAAAGCGGACGGAACAAAATTCGGGAAGACAGAAGGTGGAGCCGTTTGGCTAGACGCTAAGAAAACGACCCCTTATGAGTTCTACCAATTTTGGATTAACGCTGCGGATGCAGATGTAGTTAAATACTTGAAGTACTTTACCTTCTTGTCCCACGAAGAAATCGAAGCGTTAGAAAGGTCTGTTGAGGAAGAACCACATTTACGCAAGGCACAAAAGGCCTTAGCTGAGGAAATGACTCGTCTGATTCATGGTGAGGACTCTTTGCAACAGGCGATAAAAATAACGCAAGCATTATTCAGCGGGGATGTACGCAGCCTTTCTGCTTCAGAAATCGAACAGGGTTTCAAAGACGTTCCATCCTTTAATGCAACTGAAGCTGATGCTAACTTAGTTGATCTATTAGTTGCAGCGAAAATTTCTCCATCCAAGCGGCAGGCAAGAGAAGACATCACAAATGGTGCGGTTACAGTGAACGGGGAACGCATTACCGATACATCCTATGTATTGCAGGACACTGACCGAATCGAAGGTCAATTTACGATTATTAGAAGAGGTAAAAAGAAATACTCACTAATTAAATATTAATCAGTAGCAAAACCGGCCTCATGAATAAGGAGGTCGGTTTTCTATATTATTAGAGTAGATGGTATGATTTTGCCCGAAAAAGTGGAGGGAGTAAAAGTACGGTCACAATAAGGAAGTGATTTTGCCCGAAAAAGTGGAAGTAGCAAAAGCTCCGTCACAAAATAGTAAGGTGACAAAAATAATAAAGTGGTCTGAAAATTACAGATTGTAACATTAAATAGTGTGTCAGCGTCTTATAATATAAGAAAAGCATTTGGAGGTGTCGTTTATGAAGTTTCTAGTTCATGCTTTTTTTATCATTCTCCTTTTACTCGTCACTTTCTTTGGATTAGGTCCAGTACTGTATGCTGATGGTGTGTTACAAGAACGAATTTGGACTGCAGGAGTGGTGGTGATAGTATACGCTTTACTTGCTTTCTCATATGCAAAAACAATTAAGTGGGTAAATAAGAAATAAAAGAACCGTTAATAGTAATTTGTGTAAGCTATCCTCATCCACAATGCTCTATAATATAAATTAACGATTAAAAATGGACCATTTAATTAGCTTCCGTATGTTTTCTACTAAACTAGCAAGATTTCTTTGGTCTATTTATTAACCTAATACGGGAGCATACATAATGAAAAAAGTATTATTCCTTTTTGTAACCATTCTCATCATATTCTCATTTTTATATTGGCAAAACAACGCTCTAATGATTACCCAGCATGTGATTAAGTCCGACAAAATCCCGAAAGGTTTTAACCACTATAAAATTTTACATTTATCTGACCTTCATAATAAGTCTTTTGGAAAGAATCAGGAAAAATTAGTGGGACGCGTAAAAAAGGAAATGCCAAATGTGATCGTCTTTACCGGGGATATTATTGATCGGAGAAGTAAGGATTTAAAACCAGCAGCTGATTTAATAGACCAATTGGTAGAACTAGCACCCGTTTATTTTGTTCATGGAAATCATGAGTGGGATTCGGACCTTAAAAGAGAACTTGAAACCATGCTAATACAAAAGGGTGTTGTCATTCTGACTAATGAAGTTCGCTTAATCGAAAGAAATGGTGAGCTTATCGAAATGGCGGGTATTGATGATCCGGAGAACGGACGATCCATACCAACAAGTATCCGGCTAATAAAAGAAAAAATGCAGCCAGACCTCTATTCAATCGTTCTCAGTCACAGACCGTCTTGGTTTACCACTTACACAAGGGAGGGATTTAATCTGGTGTTTTCTGGCCATGCCCACGGTGGTCAATTCAGACTGCCAATCATTGGTGGTGTATTTGCACCTGGGGAGGGATTTAATCCCAAGTATTCAGAAGGGATTCATCAACAAGATAACACACACATGGTTATAAGTAGAGGACTGGGGAATAGCAGTTTCCCATTTCGAATTTTCAACCGCCCTGAAATTGTTGTCATCACACTCGAAAGCGGCAATTAGTCATCTTTCAATCTTACTAATACAAAATACTATATTGCAGAGTAAAATAAAAAACCCTAGAAATTGCGTTATATCAACGCTTCTAGGGTTTTTATGATTGCTTTTAATTAGCAAATCTATTAACGTGAGGAATGCTCAACGGTAACAGAAACCCTAGTATTATAGGGGTTAAGACTGGGTGAATTAAAAACTTCCCCCAAAACCTCCCCCAATTCATATATGTAGTGCTTGGGAAAATGCATTAACCGATTCTTCCTCCAGTGCTTTATAGTTATGACCGTAAGTATCCCAAATCATTTGTGGTGTATTCCCTAATCGTTCAGCAATCACATTAGCTGGTTGTTTTTTTGCAATTAAAACTGTTGCATGAGTATGACGTAACCCATGTGGTGTGATTGATTTTAGCCCTGTCTTTTTGATGATCCTGTCAAAACTGTACTTAATGGTATTTTCTCCTGTAGGAGTCCCGGTTTGGTAAGAGATAAAAATAAAGTCATTTTCAGATAAGTGCTTACCAAATGACAGCAATGTCTGTTTGCACCATGTACGGTATAGTTTTAATTGTTGGATGAGTTTATCATCAATTAATATGGTCCGGTAACTGTTCTTTGTTTTTGGTGTCCGGGCCCCATGTTTATCTCTTGTTCGTTCCACGGTAATTTTCTTCTTTTCAAAATCCACGTTGTTCCAAGACAAGCCCAGGGCTTCTCCCTTTCGTAATCCCGTATACGCAAGAAGTAAGATGATTGTGTAATTAGTAATATTCTCTAATTGTTTGGCAGCGGCAAGAAATGTTCTAAGTTCCTCAGTTGTCAGAAAATTATTATCAATTTCTTTACTACCTTGAATGATGATTTTTGTGAATCGATTACGTGGGATAATTTCAGTATCCACGGCGGCATTTATGGCCACTTTGAACAACCGATGAAATAGCCTAACTGTGCTGGGCTCATATTTTTTCAGGAGCTCATTAATATATACTCGCTTATAAGTGGTTTTATCTAAATCAGCAACCTTGTATTTTCCAAGGAGCGGCTTCATTTGATACTTGATCGCATTTTTCCTCTGAAGCCGGGATGTAATCTTCCAGTCATTCTTATGTGTGTTAAACCAAATATCTAACCATTCTGATATCGTTAAATTTGAGTTTTCCACGTGTTTAACCTGCACATTTAAGATACTCGTCTTCACTTCCAAAAGAGCTCTGTAGGCGTCTTTCTCACTCTTAAAACCTGTGCTTTAGTTTAACAAAGAAAATACCAAAAGTCGGTTCCTTTACAGGAATTCTACTTTTATATATTGAATTTACTAAGCGTTGTAAATCCGCATTTTCCTGACGCTACCCCTATATGGGGAAAATCTTTCTTCATGTTTAAAAATCAGTAATAAATGGAAAATAAAGAAAGGAGGGATGAGTATGAAAGTACTTATTATTGGTGGAGATGCAGCAGGGATGAGTGCTGCAATGCAAATTGTACGAAACAGTTCTGGACATGAAATCACTGTTTTAGAAAAGGGGGGAGTGTATTCGTACGGACAATGTGGCCTACCTTATGTGATCAGTGGGAAGATTGAGTCAACAGATAAGTTAATAGCACGTACACAGTCTACTTTTAAAGAGAAATATGGCATTGATGCACTAGTATATCATGAAGTCCAAAAGGTAGACACGGAAAATAAAATGGTAAGTGGAATAAACCATAGTAATGGTGAAACGTTTAGCTTTCCGTATGACCGCCTTCTTATTGCAACCGGCGTAGGCCCGGTCATTCCAAAGTGGGAGGGTGTTAAACTTCCAGGTGTTTTCACATTAAAGACAATTCCTGATGCAAAGACAATCATGGATTATCTTGAGAAAGATATAAAAAATGTGACAGTTATTGGTGGTGGATACATTGGACTCGAAATGGCTGAAAGTTTTGCGGAGCTCGGCAAGAAGGTAACGATCATTGAAAGAAATGAGCAATTAGCAAAAATATTTGATAAAGAAATGGCAGAACTTATCTATGAAGAAGCAGTGAAGCAAAACATTGTGTTAAAAATGGGTGAATCTGTTGAAGCATTCCGTGGTAGTGAGCATGTTGAATATGTGAAAACCGATAAAGGGAAGTATGAAACAGATTTAGTATTAGTCGCTATAGGTGTGAAGCCAAATATTTTATTTTTAGAAGGGACTGGAATCAAAACAAGTGTTAATGGTTCTATTCAAGTAAATGCGTATATGCAAACAAGTATTAAAGATATCTATGCTGCAGGAGATTGTGCAACACAATATCATCGAGTAAAAGAAATGGATGATCATGTCCCATTGGGAACACATGCCAATAAGCAAGGTCAAATCGCCGGATTAAACATCGTTAATATACATAAAACATTTAAAGGTGTTGTAGGCACTTCAATCATAAAATTTTTCGATTTAACTTTAGGGAGAACAGGAATAACAGAAACAGAGGCAAAAATGCTGAACATCCCATGTGGTTCTGTAACAATTAAATCAACAGATATCGCTGGATATTATCCTAATAATAAAAAAATGAAATTGAAACTTGTCTATCATAAAGAAACATATAAAGTTCTTGGTGGGCAAATTATTGGGGAAAATGGAATCGACAAACGAATTGATGTTCTAGCAACTGCAATATTCCATTCGATGACAACCGATGAGCTGCTTGATTTAGATCTTGCGTACGCACCTCCATATAATGGTGTATGGGATCCTATTCAGCAAGCAGCTAGAAGAGTAAAGTAGCTTTAATACTAACTATTAACTATACAATGTACTATCGGGGTGATTTTCCTTAATAACAATCTTCAGCAATCAGGCGCATTTCCTAATAAGGAATGTGTCTCTTTTTTTCAGATTTAGAGGATATTAAGTAGACCAGGAAGAATACGACTAGAATTATGTGAAATATTATACTTAAAGTAACGGGCAGGGT
>NZ_NPDD01000208.1 GCF_002272245.1 Bacillus sp. 7884-1
ATGTGTCACTCGTATTAGCGACAAAAAATATTTTACCACGTTTTCTTCGTTAGTGTCAATATATTTTTTAATATCCTAATGTTGTTTACCACTCCGCGAAGGAACTTTCTTATAATAACACCCTATAAGGCATACCGCAATATGTAAAACCTTCCAATTATTATTTGAGTTTCAGTCCTATAGAGCTCTTAATGGATGAGAGCCCGAAACCTTTTAAAAAGTGAAGAAGCGGTCACTCATAAGCATGATAAGACCCCATAATCTTATAAAAAGCAGAAGTGGTCACTCATAAAGGGGATAGTGATTCTGGCCCTTACTTTATTGGGGTTCCGGTCACTAAGAAAAAAGTGAAAATACTTAGAGACCTTACCACAAAGTTTATTGACAAATTTGTTTTTTAACAGAATAGAAACCTGCTTAATTGGTGGATTTAAGCAGGTTTCTTCTATATATATGATTATCCATGATAATTGTCTTTTCTTAAGGACAGGATAGAGGATTCCCCTTTTTCATACATCCCCAGCAATTTTTGAGTCATTCTTAATTTAGGAACAATACGAAACACCAAAAATGCTGAAATGGTACTAATGATAACCCCAACCATTATATCCGCTGGATAGTGAACGCCTACCCAAATACGTGATATACCAACTAAAAATGCAAGCAGGAACCAGAAAAATCCATTACCACCTCTAAAAAACCAGAATGTCATACAAAATGAAAAAAACAAAATAGTATGGTCACTTGGAAATGAATTATCAACTGCTTTTTCTATTAATTGATTTACGTTAGTCAGTTCGGCAAACGGCTGTTTATTGAAATGAATCTTTCCTGCTAACTTCCCAACAATCTCAGCAATAACAAACGTGATTGAACCACAAATAATCATGATTCGATTCTGTTTTATCCGGGTAACCCAGAAAATGATTACCGCTAAGGCTAAGAAGATAACCATATATTCCGCAATAAATACAAAAATAGGATTAAAGAATGTATGTTGTTTCCCTAAATCATTAATTAGTCTAAATAAACTTTCATTCATAAAATAACTCCTCCTCTTAGAGGAGTATATGACAATCATTGTGATTCCTAAATTTCTTTTCCTTACATTTACCTTACACTTTTGTAAGAGTTTATATGGAAGAAACGAGAGAAATCTATTCTTTTTTAAGATTGAGTACATAGACTAATACGTTACTTTAATAGTTAAGCATATTTCCCTTACCATTAGCATACTGTTGAAGGAATGGAAAGGAGAATCACACCCTATGGCGAACGAGGAAGTAATAAAAAAGGTTGAAAGCATTGCTCATCCTAAGGTACGTAATATTGTGAGACTTTGCGTGGAACAGGGCTGTCGGTTTAAACCACATCCAAGCAATCCAAATTTAGTGAATTTGTTTGATCCAGCCAGAAGGAAAAATATCATTGGAGATATAAACCTAACCAGTTCTAGAGGATATTTTACGCTTGAGGTGGAGAATGGACGCTTTAAGTCCTTTAGAAATGAAGTAATTGGATTAGATATAGATCAAGCTGAATTTGAAGATAGCGTACTTAAGCGACTAAAGAGGTAACACCTCAATCAATTGTTTACTAGTAGAAAAACGCTCGGATTACAATTCCAAGCGTTTTTCCATATATTTAGATTCAAATTCAGGGACAGGTATAGGTTTGCTGAAAAAATATCCTTGTGCCTCCTTACAGCCTTGTTCTAGAAGAAAGGATATTTGGTCTTGTGTTTCAACTCCCACTGCTTTGACTTGAAGTTTAAGGAGATGTACCATTACAATGATGGTCCGAACGAGAGTATTACTGTTTACATCATAAGGACATTCTCGAATAAAAGATTGGTCAATTTTTAATTTATCAATTGGCAGCCTCTTCAGGTAATTCAACGAACTATATCCCGTACCGAAATCATCAATACTAATCTTAACCCCAATTTTCTTTAATTCTAAAAGTGTTGAAATGGAGTGTTCTACATTCATTGTAATACTTTCAGTAATCTCTAATTCTAAATATTTAGGTTGTAGTTCCGTCTCTGTTAATGCTGATTGTACGATTTCAACCAAATTTGAATGAAAGAATTGTTTAGCTGAAATATTTACAGAAACAGTGATAGGTGGATAACCAGCCTTTTGCCATTTTTTATTTTCTTGGCAGACTGTTCGAATTGCACACTCTCCCATTGGAATAATCAGCCCAGTCTCTTCCGCTAAAGGAATAAAAGATCTAGGTGGAATGATACCTTTTTCAGAATGTATCCATCTCATAAGGGCTTCTGCTCCACAAAGCTGATTGGTTCTTATATTGAACTGTGGCTGGTAATATAATTCGAATTGAAATTGTTCGAGCGCTTTTCGTAAGTCTACTTCCAAATCTAATTCATGCTGAGCTTTTGCATTCAACTCATCATTAAAAAAGCCTACCCCCTATGGGATAGGCTAACTTAATTAATGAGCATGGTGAGATGGCGATGAAGCTTTCCCATGCTCGATTGTCCAATCGGTTAACAAGAATCAAAAAGAATTTCAACAAGTCCTACTCCATGAAAAATCGTCTGAAGTACACTTTACGATTATTCATTTCAATTTTTTATAAGATAGGGGATAGTAATCTAGATACAGATTCTTTAAGACGAACCTCTAAAGAACGTTTCTGATAACCTTCAAACGTTAGTAACATCGATACCTTTATATCCTCTTTAAAAGTTTCCGTTAGTTTTCTAGAAACACCTTCATCATATAAAAAGGCATTTACTTCAAAATTGAGTTTAAAGCTTCGATAGTCAATATTCGCCGTCCCAACAGATGAGATTTCTTCATCAACAACCAGCATTTTTGCATGGATAAAACCATTTTGATAAATATATACCTTTGCGCCAACTTTTAATAATTCACTGACATGTGAGAGAGTTGCCCAATACACAAATAAGTGATCAGGTTTATCTGGAATCATAATATTGACTTCCACTCCAGATAAGCAGGCAATACGAAGGGTATCTAACAAGCTTTCATCAGGTATAAAGTATGGAGTTTGAATATAAATTGTTTTTTTTGCAGACATAATCATTTTAATATAGCCATTCTTAATTTGTTGAAACTCAGAATCAGGACCACTCGTTACAATTTGAATTCCGATTTTCCCATGAGAAATATCTTCTGGGTATAAATTTGGAACATAATCAACATCTTGGTCATCAGAGGCTTGATTCCAATCCAGGATGAAACGGGTCTGAAGAGCATACACTGCAGTCCCTTGAATCCGTAAATGGGTATCCCGCCAATAGCCAAATTTTTTATTAAGTCCCAAATATTCATCGCCAACATTGAAACCGCCAACGTAACCAATTTTCCCGTCAATAATGACTAATTTCCGATGATTTCGATAGTTCATCCTAAGGTTAATAAATCGAAATTTTGATGGGAAAAAGACCTCCACCTGTCCTCCAGCTTTACGAAATTCTTTAAAGGATCGTTTCGGCAAGCTGCGCGAACCTAATTCATCATATAGAATACGAACCTTAACCCCTTGCTTCGCTTTTGTAGTCAAAGCTTCGATTAGTTTTTTGCCCAGATTATCATTTTTTATAATGTAATATTGGATATGAATATAATTCCTTGCTGCTTTTATATCTTTAAATAACTGATCGAATTTTTCTTTACCATCGGTATAAATCTCTACAGCATTGTCCTCTGTTAAAATGGCTTGATTGTTAATCATATGCATATAAATCAAATCATGATTATCTCTTGTTACATCATTGCGATAATAGAATTGATTCAGGCGAAGTTTGGTTAATTGCGTTTCTAGTGCTTTTTCAAAACCTGTCTTTTTGAGATCATCCCATTGGAAAAGCCGTTTTCGACTTAAATTTTGACCTAATAATAGATACATCACAAATCCCAAGATTGGAATAAAAAATAAAACTAATAGCCAGGCCCACGTGGAACCAACGTCCCTTCTTTCTTGAAAAATGACAACGAGGGCCAACATGATATTCAAAACAAGTAATAAGCCTAATAATATAGACGTAATATTCATGGCATAAACCCTCTCATCCGACATAAAAAACACTTTAGCAGATTTCTTTCAGATTTACTCGTAGTTTATCCTAGTATTTTCTTCTTTTCCTCTGCCATCCCATAGCGAAGATAAGAAGAATAAATAATAGTACATATATATAATTAGAATAATAGTCCATTCTTTCCGCTATAGCTTCCCAATTTTCTCCTACTCGTGCTCCTAGATTTATCAATATAGTATTCCAAATGATGGTGCCCAAGGTTGTAAAACTGATGAACAGCCAAAAATTCATTTTCGCCATACCTGCAGGAATCGAAATGAGACTGCGTATGAGCGGAATGAAACGACAGAAAAAGACTGTCCAGATTCCATATTTATCAAACCACGAATCTGCACGATAGAGGTCCTCTTTTGTTAAACGGAGGAAACGCCCGTATCGTTCAATAATACCTTCCAATTTGTTTACATTTAATATGGTCCCGAGCAGGTAGAGGATAACAGCACCAAACACAGAGCCTAACGTGGAAGTTGCAATAACTCCAAGAACAGTCAGTTTGGTTTGAGCGGTCATATAGCCCCCAAATGTTAGAATCACTTCCGATGGGATAGGAGGGAATATATTTTCTAGTGCAATGAGGAGAAACACGCCCCAGTACCCGAAATGTTCAATAAATTCTTTAATCCATAAATCCATAATGCCCTCCAATGAATAATAAATAGCTTTTATAGAATTACGTTTGGTTATCGAAAAAGTTTCAATATAGGACATCTACTTCTAATTACTATATTTTTAGGTAAAAAAATTAAAACCATTTACAGCGAAAAAAAGCATTTGAGATTCAAATGCTTTTCAGAATTTCGATATTGGGTTTATCACAGATTATAGTCTCACCAGTGCAGTTACCTTTTTTACCTGGTTTATTAGATAAGTTTTAGTGCTTCACTAACGGGTACACCACCGGAAACGAGGTCAAAGGATTGGTAGTATGTATTTTCTTCTGTTAAGGAATGGATAATAGTTGTTGCCACATCTTCACGTGGTATCCTCCCGCTTCGTATATCTTCTGCTGCTGTAATCATCCCAGTTCCTGGCTCGCTCAATAGACCGCCTGGACGGATAATCGTGTAGGTTAATTCACTTTGTTCAAGCATTTTGTCTGCATAGTATTTTGCCGCATAATATGGAAGCATTTTCTCATTCCAGTTTTCTCTTCTATGTGCCTGAATGGCGCTAACCATGATGAAGCGTTTTATCCCGACCTTTTCTGCCGCTTCGATTGTTTTCACCGCACCATCTAAATCAATTAGAAGAGTTTTATCATATCCCGTATGCCGACCCGATCCTGCGGTGAACACAATCGCATTACAGCCTCTTGCTGCCTGAGCAATATCTTCGACACTTTGTTCTAAACAGGCAACCGCTACTTCTAAATCCAGTTTTTTAAATGCCTCAGCTTGTTCTTCTCTTCTAACCATTGCTTTGACTGTATGTTCCTGACTGTCTCTAAGTTGGTTAACAAGAAGTTTACCAACCTGCCCATTTGCTCCAACCACCAATACGTTCATCATTGTTAGCTCCTTACCTTGTTTACGACTATTATTTCGTTGCGGGAACAACTTATTCAAAAAGCTCAATATAGGGAGGGTAACTGCCAAGTTCTTTTCAAAATAACCTACTACCCTTTTTATATTACTTAAAACAAAAACTGCACCAAATAGATGCAGCTTTTCTCAAAGAGTTATTCTTTTCTATCTGGAATTACACAGTTGCCATCCACACAGCTTGCATCTTCTGCGCTAACCGTGGAAAGGTCCTGAAGTACCGGAGCTGGATTTTCTTCTTCCCATACTTTTTGCAGTGCACCTGCAAAGGTTGAGGTTGGCTGGGCACCGGAGATGGCATATTTTTGATTAACGATAAAAAACGGTACCCCTGTAATTTGATACTGCCCCGCAATCGATTGATCGATTCTAACATCATTTGCATACGCTTTTTCATCTTGAAGGACCTTTAACGACTCTTCGCGATCAAGCCCTGACGCCATGGCAATCTCAGCTAACGTTTCTAGGTCACCTACATTCTTAGATTCAGTAAAATAAGCAAAAAGTAGTTTTTCTGTTAAAACTGCTTCCTTACCTTGAGTTTTCGCAAACTTTGCCAAACGGTGAGCGTTAAATGTATTCGTTGGCTTCATGTTCTCAAAATTAAATTTCAGGCCAACGGTAGCCGCTTGCTGACCAACATTTTGATTCGCTTGCTTTGCTTGTTCAATACTCATCCCGTATTTTGATGCCAATGCTTCATGAATACTTTTGCCACTGTATGGAGGAGAGTTAGGGTCAAGCTCAAAGCTTTTAAATTCTACTTCAACACTGTCTCTATGTGGAAATTGAGCTAGTGCTTCTTCTAAATGACGCTTTCCTATATAACAAAATGGGCAGACAAAATCAGACCATACTTCAATTTTCATGGTTACACCTCTTTTTCTTCGATTCCTTCTTATAGTATCATAGCCCCTTGAAAAACTTAAAAATCATGCTTACAAACTGATATCTACACAAAACTTAGTTTTATCTACACACTATTATCGGAAATCAAATAACCCTCTATTTGCTTAAATTCAGGTTCTTTACCAGTTAGCCAACTCTCAAAGTATTCTTTTGCCTCTGGTCCAAGTTTCTCAGAGAATACAGATATGAAGTCACTACTAGTCGCAACATCATATTGATATTCTTTAAAGTAAGTCTGAAGCAATTGATCCATTTTCTCTTTCCCTATTTCTTTTTCAAGGTTTTCCAACATCAACGCACCCTTTGGGTAGACAAGTTGTGAATAGGAACCGATGCTGGTAAATTTATCAACAGGACTCCCGATAAATATACCCATCTTTTCATCCATTTCTGTTCCTTCTGTCATGAGCTTTCTCATCTCTAAACTAGCAGCCCCATGCTCCGGAAATTCCTCTAACATAAATCTCGTTGAAGTATAGGTCGCTAAAGCCTCGTCCAGCCAAGGATCCTTCACTCCGTCATTCCCCACCATCCCATACCACCATTGATGTGCCGTTTCGTGGACGACTGAGCCAATCTCTGTTTCATTACTCTCTAGAATGTTTTTTGGCAGATAAATTAATCCTGGGAATTCCATTGCTGTAAACATACCAGTCCGAACGATATCATATTCCGGATAAGGGTATGGCCCATAAACTTCGCCAAAATAGGATAATGCTTTTATCCCCGCTTCATGATTTTGTTTTACCGCCTCCTGGCTGTCACTTGCAAGGTACCATGTATTCACAGTTGTTTCGCCTACTTGATTCGATAACTTTTGGTAGGATCATCCATAATCACCATCGTAAAGTCCCGCACATTTTCGATTGTAGTAGAATAGCTTAGGGATCCATCCTGTTCCTTTATAGCTTCTACCTCCTTACCGGTACTCGCAATTTGATAGGTTCCCGGTACCGTTACCTTGACTGTATATTTACCAACTTGACTATAAAAAGGATCTCCCATCGAAAAGATATGGGTCTGTAACCCAGCCTACTTCATCATATACTGCTTGAATTGGAATCCAGTTTCCCAGCCAAATTGCATTGTCATCATAGGAGAAACGACCATTATTCTTCGGAACCTTGATCGTAAACATTAAATCAAGGTCAATTGCTGAACCCTTTTTCCAATTGTCCAATGGTATTTCAAGGACCGTGTCATTTATGTTAAAACTACCTTTTTCTCCATTTACCTGAACTTCCGTAACTTCTATTGAACCAGGTTCAGAATTTCCGTCAATAATTTGACGCCAGAATCCACCTAGTAGATCTACATCTTCACGAAATTGGTTCGGATATATGTGAAAGTAAATTTTATCCTGAGTTTTCCCGGTATTGTTTGTCGACTTCACTTTAGAAACTAAAATTTTCATTTTTCAAACACCGTAGAATTACAAGTTTCAGCAGGACAAATTAGAGTTTGGTACAATAGAAAGGAATTTCACGCAAAAAATAGAATATTAAATTAAACATGTTATTTTTTCGAAAAATTTAAAATAATTATATATTAAGAGGTGTTCTCGGATGAAGGAATGGACAAAAGAAATAGAAATTGATGCTCCTATTGAAAAAATTTGGTCATTATTTGATGGGTCTTTAAAAAATATGCAAAAAATTATGCCTCAGGTCGTAGGTAATACTCCGGTGAAAGTGACGGAAGAAGGCGTTGGGACAATCTATCGTCAGCAGTATAAAGAAGGTAAACGGATTGAAGAGTATGATGTTGAAACATTAGAATATTTGAATACTCCCGAATTTAAAAAAATGAAGGTTGGATTTACCTTAGCAAATATATTTGAAATTACTGCTGGCTATGAATTAAACAAAATAACTGATCATAAAACACGTTTCAAATACACTACTACCAATAAACCATTAAAAACGATATTTAAATTATTCTTATGGTTTGCCAGTGATAAAACAGTTGTTAAATTTGTAGAAAGGGTAAAGGAATTAGCTGAACAAGAAAATGCTTTAGTTAAATAAAGAAAGGAGTCCCGAATGGTAGATTATCGTTTCTCACATCGATTAAAGGTACGTTATTCCGAAATTGATGGTCAAAAGATTGTTTTTAATTCTCATTACCTAACTTATATTGATGTTGCCGTCACAGAATATTTCCAGCAGCTTCTTCAACACGATGAAGAGTTTGATTTTGTGCTTGCAAAATCGACAATCGATTACAAACGATCCGCATTCTTAAATGATTTGCTCACCATTTGGTGCAGAATGGAAAGAGTCGGCAACAAAAGCATGACGATGAATTTTATGATTACGAGAGAAGATGAAATCGAACCCGTGCTCCTTGCTGAGATAATTTACGTGAGTGTTGACCACCAAACCATGGAACCCTGCCCTGTTCCTGATTTTGTCAGGGAACGGATTGAAAAATTTGAACTTGAATATAAGTAACAGAAAAAATTCCCCATTTTTTTAAATGAGGAATTTTTCTTATTAATAGTGGACTACCGTATTGGGTTCTAGGAAGTAAAGACTTTCTCTCTTTACTTTTTCATTCGTTATCTTTTCCCATGCCTTCTTATAAAAGGATAGTTGAGCACTATAAAAAGTTTTCAGTTTTTCGTAGTCTTCTTTTCTTTTGGCTCGGTCAGTTTTGTAATCCACAATCTTCCATTCACCATTCTTTTTATAGATAAGATCAATGATTCCTTTTACAAGATAAGGATGATTATCTTCAGGATTCATTGTAATGTGAGCATATAGAGAGTCATTCTTTTCAACTTTTAAGGTAAAAGGAACTTCCGTTAAGACTTCCTCAGCTGTTTGGATTTCATCCCATAACTCCGAAGTTCGAAAGTTGGTGAGATAAGTATTAACTTCATCTTCTTTAGAAGGCGGAATATTGTTTCTGCTCAATTCCACCTTGATATACTTAGTAATATCATGACCCTGAACGGCCTTTTCAAAGACTTCATGAATCAGGGTCCCCCACTCTTTTCCGCCTCCTGCTTCCCGTTCAATTTCGAATACATCTGAGAAATCTTTATCCTTTGTTGGTGTCCAGTGCTCAAAGGATTTCACTTTGCTTTGGTCCAGCCAAGCAAGCTTACTAACTGTTTTTGCTTGGTACTCAGCAAAAGTGATTTCATTGGCAGAAACCTTATCGACCTTCTCTATTTCAGGAATTTCCACTTCCTCGATGTTTTCCATCTCAAAAAGGACATTCCAAGGATTTTTCTTATTACTTCCGTTTGAACTAATGATGAGTGCTTTTTCTGCCCGGGTGGCTGCGACATAAATAATCCGCAATTCTTCTTGTGTTAGGTACTCTAATTCCTCGTTTTTATAGGTTTCCCAGTTTAGAGGAACTGCAATTTCCCTATCTTGAAAGCCATTTCTCACGGTAAACATAAAGTATCCTTGTGAGGAATAGTCCTCTCGTTTTATATGTTGTGATAAAAAGGAGACCGGATTCACCTGTTTGGCAGGGTGAGCCAAGAAAACAACGGGAGCCTCAAGTCCCTTTGCTTTATGAACATTCATAACCCGAACCGCGTCAGCACCTTCCTCCATATTCGCGACAGTTGTTTTTTCAAAAAGCAATTTTGTTAGAGAATCCATTATTTGTTTATAGTTGGTATTCCCCGATGCCTCCTGTTTTCGTAAGTTTTCCATCATTTGCAGCATACTCTTATAGGTACGTTTGTTACGTTTATTTACTAAAAGTAAGGGATAAAAGCCTACAACCTCCATGATACTTTCAATAGCAGCAGTTGGAGATATTTGCCGGATTCTTTGTTGACATAACTTTAATATGGTTAATGTGTTTTTAAATTTTTCCTTAATCGCTGGATTCAAATCCTCTGGAATATCACTATAGATAGAAAATTTACCTTTTGCTTGCTTCCATTCATAAAGTTCTTGATCACTGATACCGAAGAAAATCCCGCGAAGTACTGCAACAAAACTCACTTCATCCGTAGAATCTAAAAAGGATTTTAATAAAATCCATAAATCCTGAAACTCTCTTGTTTCACCCAAGACTACCTCACCTGAAATACTGACGGGAATCCCCATTGCCTCTATTTTCTTTGCATAGACTGAAACTCCAACATTGTATCTTGTCAGTACCATAAAGTCCTTTGCTCGATATCCACTATTAAGCAAAGATTGAATGGTAAGTGAAATATTTTCTGCATCCTTAAGGATTACTTCTTCTTTCTTACTGAAGTCTGAAGGAACACTTAAACGTTTGATACCAGTAAATTCACCGCCCTCATCGATGTGATGTGCTATTAATGGTCGATAGGCTGCTTGATGCAGTGTTTCTACAGCTGGTAAATGCTTTTCAAAAACAGAATTTAACTCCTCCGTTACACTATCTACCGATCTAAAATTTGTAATTAATTGCAGGATTTCACCGCCATGCTCTTCCATTAACTGTTTCACTCGATTGTATGTATCAATATCTGCTCGACGGAATCGATAAATCGCTTGTTTTGGATCACCCACGACAAAAAGTGAGCCAGCTTTTGGTCTGCAACTTGTCCAACTTGGTTCACTTGGATTCTCACTTGTTAGAAAAAACATAATCTCGGCCTGAAGTGGGTCCGTGTCTTGAAATTCATCTACAAGTAAGAAACGGTATTTTTTTTGAAAATAGCTTCTTACCTCAGGATTTTTCTTTAACAACTGTGAGGTGTGCAACATTAAATCTTGGAAATTTAATAAAGAGCGCTCTTTTTTTAAGACTTCATAGACAGTTAATGCTTCTTGAATGAATTCAACGATAAATGGGTGGCAATATTCCTTCCAAGCTTGGAGCAAAGGCTTGATTGACACTTCAAGAAAAGCAGTGATTTTTTCACTATAAAACTTTGCATCCTCTTTAGTGTTCCAGCGGTTTAATGTCGGTTTTAAGCTTTTATTAAATAATTCGAAAATACTAATGATGTTCTTATCCTTCGTTATATCCATCAATCTTTCTTTTTGAATGGCCATTTGGATTGCTTTTTGTAAGGAATCATAGCCCTTTTCGGGTTCTTCAACAGGTATCGCTTTTTCCGCTTCCTTTACTAGCTTCATAAAGGATTGAAAATCTATTGTGAGTGTGGGTTTGTTAACTGTTTCTGTAATCCACTGAACATCAGAGAATTCTTTTAGATTTTCTACCCACGGGAAAATCTGATCAATGCTAATTCCCAATTCATTAATTTGGTCAAATTGATTAGGTTTTTCATCCAATATATTTTGTAAATAAAGCTGCCACGCTTCCTCTAAAAGCTCTAAATCCTCGGGCTCTTCTAGTTCCTTAAAGGTTAAATCCAAATTCGCTTCAATAGGCCGTTCACGAAGCAGCTTGGCACAAAAGGAATGAACAGTACCAAGAAAACATCGTTCCAAATTTTGAAGTGCTTCAGACAAACGAAATTTGATATCAAGGCTACCTTCTTCTTTCCAGGCTGCTTCTAATTTTGATTGAAAGCGTACCTTTAGCTCGTCTGCTGCCTTTCTAGTAAAGGTAATCGCAACAATTTCTTGGATTTCCGCTGTTCCCGTGGTAATCAGGTTCACCATCCGATCGACGAGGCTCGTTGTTTTGCCAGAGCCTGCACCCGCTTCGACTAAGAAATTGGTTTGCAGATTGTTTTTAATTTTATCCCTTGCAGCTTGATCAATAATCTTTTTAGTCATATGCACGAACCCCCGTTAACTTTTGATTGGACTGCTTTTTTTCAAGGGAGTCTTTATCGTAGAAGTGGCGTCGGCAAACCAGCTTGAATTCGCAAAATTTACAATCATTTTCATCCTCTGTCATTTCAAAATGACCATGTTTAATCACGTCAATGAGCTTTTGCAAAATATCTAAACCATTCGTCCTTAGAGTAATGTCCTGCTTTCTCGTAAATCGCTGTGCCATTCCCTTCATGGTCGGGAAGTAATAAGTACTTTCCTCCACAGCACCCTCACCTAAATTTAAGTGCTGTTCAATCGCTAAGGCATAAATCATATGCTGAAGCTGACGACCGCCTTTAAATGCTTTATTTTTCTCATAACCATACGTACTTCCCGTTTTATAATCGATGATATGGTACCTGCCATCATGAGATTGGTCGACGCGGTCAATGATTCCCGTTATCTTTACATCTCCTGATGGCAGTTTAATAATGGCTGGTTCGCTGTCTCCAATACCAAATGAATATTCAAAATGGAGTGGATTGTAGTGCTCGCCATGAATCTCTTCTTCTTTTAGAAAGATATCACAGCATGCCAAGATATCGTTCATTTCCCGTTGATAAACCCGTTCATTGGGTGGAGGCAGGACCTCTTTTTCTTTTTCAATGAGAATAACAGCTATTTCCATGATTTTATCGGAATGAATTGCGTAGGTTGGCTTAACCTTTTGTTGTGTTACTTCCTTATAAAACGTTTCAAAAATGCTATGAAGCAGACTGCCCCGAGTTGCTGGGTCTAACCATTTATTCGCATCATATGAAACCTCTTCGATTGGCCTCACTCTTAATACTTCTTTAATGAAGTAGGAATAAGGACACCTTGCAAGTGTTTCCAATTTCCCTGCGCTCATTGTTTTTTCCTGATTAATGCGTGGGTCATACTGGCTTGAGTCCATTTGTATTAACCCATCATATTCGGAATAGCTTTCTGAAAAACGAGCACTTTCTGCGGAAAGACCTTGTTTGAGATTTAGAAAATGATTAAAAATCCCTTCGTTAAGTTGTGAAGGATTGTCGTCGATTAATTTCTTTGTCCAATAGTCTTTAACCTCAAAAATCTCACTCGAAACGAGGTCTGATGTTTGTAATTTTAAGTCATTGAATTCAGCATCTTTATTGCCTGTCATCATTCGGTAGCATTGTAGAATTACATGAGCAGGGTTTATCACACGATTATCATTGATGGAAAAATCACAATAGCTTACCGTCACCTGACCTGTCGAATGAGCTAAAGCCTGCAGGAGTGTATAGGTGTTTTCCTGACTCATTTCACGAAGTAATGGCATCTTATTCCCAAGAGCAATACGCTCTGTATCAAGAAGCAATGGATCTTCTCCTGAATTCCCTGGAAACTTCCGATTATCAAGCCCCAAGAAAAATACATTTGGAGCACTGTGGTAGACAGCTTTTTTATAAGAAGTAATATGCAGGTATCCGGGTTTTGGACGCGATTGGTTCACCCTTATCGAAAGCAGCAGGTCATTCAGCTTTTCAAGTACATCGTGCCTGACTAACTCCTCATCGGCATAAGGAACAATTTTTTCGATTTCTTCTAAAAGCGTTGTTTTTGAAATTTCATCAAGCTTAGTGCTGCTTTTACTATGATTTTTTAAAATATAAGCAATACTGGATAAGCATTTTTTATAATTAAAGGTTTGATTACTATCAGGAAGCTTTTTAAAAATCTTTGAAAACCATTGATGTAACCATGCTATTTCATTTACTCGACTTTCAGACTCTTCCCCTTTTTCAGTTAATCGTTTCCTTTCATTATCAAGTTGCTTTAAATACCGCTCCTTCGACCAACCGATTTGTAAATCCCGAAGAAGTCTTACGATTTTGGATTTTGAAGGTGAATCGTCACCAAGGGTGATTAATCCTTCATTCAGCAAATTGATATAGGAATGAACACTATAATTAGATTGGATCCAAGTAATTAATCCAGAAACTAACCGTCCTGGCCGACTATATACTACTGGCAGCCCTTCACCAAAGGTTATCGGAATATCAAGCTTTTGTGCTAAATTGAAAAACGGTGCTATGTAAGAATCAGCATTTGTATAAAAAACAAAACACTCATCCAGCGGCAATCTAGAGGATTTAATCTTTTCTAATACATGTTTCACTTCCATTTCCTCTGTTTTTGAAGTGAAAATATCTATATTTACTGTTCCTTCGCCTGCTTCATCAAGCTGATAGAGGCAGCTTAACGGCGTTGGCTCTCCCCAGGATATTGATGATAAACTTGACCTTTCTGGGATGTTTATCCCTAAAACAGGAGCAAGAGGCAGTTTGAATGAACCTTCCGGCAGGATTTGACCAAGAAGCTGTTCTTCTAAATGTGTTAGGTGCAAATTGGACTGTAGTATAAAGACAGTCTTCTCAATCCTTTGGGCAAAATGAATTGCTTTGGTAAGGATGGAAGCTTTATCAGTAAAATGATTGGTTTCAAGCATTTTTTCATATTGAGTTAAAATTGCAGCCAAATCCTCTGCTTTTTCGGGAGCAAGGAAAGCGTCTTTCCTAAGTGTTTCCGCATTGTAACCTGCAAGCCTGAGATTCTGAAGCATTGAATAGATGGCATGACTAAAGGAAGGTGTAATTTCCATTTCTGAAAAATAACATAGTTTTCTCTGGTTCTTTAATTCCTTCAATATGTTATAGGTAAAATGAACGCCAACTGTCCCAACTAGTACGGTTATTGGCTCCTCACCATGTAATTCCACTAGATTCATGGCAAGATTAGGTACAGTCTTATACTTTAGATTAATCGCCCGTTGTCCCGACTTAATAAAAGCCTCATTGATTTGTTCTCCGATTTCGAAAGAATCAACAATGACAACTTTTTCTTTTAAGAGGAATTGAGTACAGATTTGGTTAAGTTCATTGACTAACGAATGCATGTTACCCCTCCATTGTAGACCACATTATTGGTCACATTATATCATTTTACCTTTTCAGAATGACAGGTAAATCCATGTTTTTACAAAAGTGCATGGATTAAAACATATTAATAGACATGTTGGAGATAATAACTCCGATTACCTTGAAAGGATGGGATGTTAATGTCATTAGAATGGTTTGACAGAGTTTGCGGCGAGCTTCAAGATCACCTGGAATCTATTTGTGAAGAGTATGATCAGGTGGGTCAAATGTCGGTTGAAAGAGCTGCCAAACACCCGAGGATCGAATTTTTTGTAGAAACAGAAGATGTGAATACAGAAGAAATCGATAGAGACTATTTTTGCACATTGTTCTTTGATCCTCAGAACGAAGAATTTTACATCGATACCTTTGATGTTGACAGTGGGCATACTGCTAAAGTCATCCTTTCGGACATAGAAGATATAATCGATGAGGTCCACGCAAGCCTGCATGATTATATGAACGATGATGATCATTACACAGATGACGGTGTCTATCTTACATCAGACGAAATGTATGTAGACGATGAAGATTGTTATGAAATGGCCGATGATGATGGTGTCGAGTATTATGAGGCTGAGCAAGTAAATGCGGATGATATTTTTGAAGAGATTGATGTAGAATGGAACACTCCTGAGGTAACTGCTTTCAAGCATGAAGATGAAGTCGAAGTGACTTATCAATTTGGTGTTGTACCGGAAACCGGTGATGGAGTCCTAAAACGAATTAATCGGATTTGGACCACCGAGGATGAATTAATCAAAGATGAATCTCATTTCATTTTCAGCAAAGAAGAAGCAAGCACCATTATCGCGATGATTGCCAGCCATATGGACCAATTAAGTGAATTCAACTTTGATGATATGCCATAAGAAAAGCACAATCTTTTGGCGCAGAGGTAAATAATAAAGGAGGAGCACACCTAAATCGGTATGCTCCCTCCTTTATTACTCCACCGAATAGTCGATTTCAATCAAGTCCCATGGAGTGATAATTCCGAGTGGTGCCTCATCTTTTTTCCCGTTTTCGGTGATGATAACAGCTTCTAATTTTTTCTTAACCTTATGTGACTTTTCAAAAATGGTTTCAACATCAAATATATTCGTGCTTTTCGCCACAAAATCAATCGGATGGTCTTTTTCGTATTTCATAATATCAAAAATATGGGTATCATCTAAATTCACCGAACTTCTCACCATATTTTGTGCCATCCATTTTACTATCGACCCTGCCGTTAATAGACCCACAAACTCTTTGTTCTTATATATCGGAAATTTCGAATAATTAAACTTACGAATCGCCTCAGTCACTTTTAAGATACTATCATTATAATCAAAGTAGAGTACATTTTTAGTCGCAATCGATAAAGCATAATTAGGGCGGTTAAAAACATTAGCAATTTTCTCAATATGCTCCACCACTTTAGCATTTGGTTCAGCGATATAATAGCCTACTTCCATTTTTTCATGAACAATAGCGTTCCGCAGTTTTGCATACTGCTCCAAGTCTTTCTTAAACGTTTCGATGATTTGATATTTTTTAGCCCCAACCTTCACTAACACTACAAATCTCTCATCATTAATTTTGACAATATCCTTCATGGCATCGTGTACCTGATTGAATGCCACCTCAAAACGTTCTGATAGGATTTGTCCTTTTTTTACTGGTTTCATTCTCTACCCCTGCCAATTTATTTACTTATTTATCTTTAATTATATATTCAATGTGAAAATTACACTATCCCCATTTTTTTTTAAGCTGGTTGATTTCTTCCTTATGGGAGATTCCTTCATCATCAGGAGTTTCTAACACAAATGGAATATGCTTTATAATTGGTGATGTAACAATATCCTGAAGAAACTCTGCCTTGATCAGACCATTCTGAAAAATATTGGCATGTCGATCCTGCCTCGAGCCGGTGGAATACTTAGAATTGTTAAGATGAATGATTTTCAGATGTTCAAAGTAGAATAATTCATGGCCTTTGGAAAAAAATTCTTCTGTATTTTCCCCATTCCAAAGTCCACTTGCAAACATATGACAAGTGTCGAGGCAAAATCCTATTTTCTCAGGATTATCAGCCAGATTTCGAATCTGTACTAATTCTTCAAAGGTTGTCCCGAGAACTCCTTTTGTTCCAGCATTATTTTCAATTAGTAGTAAACATTGACCGTCCCATTGACTAAGGACTGAATTTAGCATTTCAAGCATTAAATGATAACTCGCGAGCGGGTCAGTTTTGCTAATTTGACTTCCAAAATGAACAACCACTCCTATTGATCCGCAGGATTCTGCAATTTCAAGGTCATTCAAAAGAGAGGCAATCGTTAATTCTTTTTTATCCTCTGAAGGAGTTAAACTGGTAGAGTATGGAGTATGTGCAACTGAAACAATGTTGTGCTCCTGGCAAAAATCCTTACAGCTTGCGGCATCTCCTCGGTCAAAATCCTTTACCGAAAGGCTGCGCGGGTTCTTCGGAAAATATTGAAAAGCCGCTGCTCCGAATGATGCTGCTCGTTTTGCCGCTCCTGAATAACCATTTCTTATACTCACATGACAGCCAAAAATCATCGTATACACCGCTTTTTTAGTGTTAGATTCTGCATTTAAAGTTTAAACTATTCTTTTTAATGCGGGTGTTGTAAGATAATTCAGGATACTTGGGGGGGGGGGGAATTAGATGAGAACAATTACGTTATCAAATGGAAAAACAGTTGAAGTCGAATGTTTAAGCTGCGCCTTAACTAGCGGTCTAATTGAGCCAGATGGGGGTGTCATAATAGAAACAAAATATTTCCATGCTCACCAGGATGTCGCCTACCCAATTGAAGGGTTAGTCATCCTCGCTTCAAAAAGACATATTAAATGCTTAGATGAACTTACCGAGGATGAAAGATTAGATTACATAAATATTATTACTTTAATCAGAAAAGCTCAGCGCGAAGTTTTAGGTATTGAGTATGTTTATTACTTTTACAACGAAGATACCACCCATCATTTTCACACCTGGATGGTACCTCGGTATGATTGGATGAATGAATTTGGCCGATCTGTTGAATCTGTTCGACCTGTCCTGCTTCATGCGAGAAATCATCGGAACACAGTAGAAAATAATCAAAAGGTTATGAAAGCAATAGGAGACCTGAAAACCGCATTATCTTAAGAAAGAAACAGACTTTAAAAATTATATTTAGATTACATAGGGTAAACACTAAAAACACAAGGACCGCTCATTTTAGATATATCTAAAATGTGCGGTCCTTATTTATTGTTCAACTAAAGCCCTCGTTCGTAATATTAGGTTAGCCAGTTTTATCGAGCGTACGATAATTCATTTTCTCTCCTCTTTATTTGTATCTCAGAATCCGCCCTTCTTAATCTCCGAGGTTCTTAATATTGCTTATATCGTTCCTGGGTGCCACATATCATTAATCTCTTTAATTTTCTCTAAATCACATTTTGGCTTCCGGTCATATGTTAATAAGCCGTTTATTTCTTGCTCAACATCTGTTAACTGAGTATAGCAATAGCCGTATAGAATTTTCGAGCTATAAACTGCTTTCATAATACGCTTGTAATCATCAACGAATTCCTCACCGTTTTTAACAGTTGTATACCCCCAACCAGTGTCTTCACCAATTTTAAAGCCAATACCACCAAACTCTGTTAATAGAATGGGTTCTCCTCCATGTTCAAAACCATTTGCATAAATACTTCTTTTTGCAGGTTTTGATGATAAAATAGAATCCTTTGTCGCCAAATCTTCCATATACTTGTCGTATTTTTCAGTTTCATTTTTTGAACCATGGTTATAGTTATGAAAGGAACAAATATCTGTTTTTGTTAGCTCCCAACCATCATTCGATATTACTAGACGAGTTGGATCAAGGGAATGGATAAGGTGATACATGGCCAATGAATGATGCTGCTGCTGGCTGTTGTTACGCACATTTGGAATCCCCCAGCTTTCATTAAGTGGCACCCAAGCGACAACAGACGGATGGTTATAATCACGATCAATAATTTCAATCCACTCTCTAGTCAACCTTGCAACAGCTTCTGCATTAAACGAAGGGATCGATGCACATTCACCCCATACAAGGAAGCCTAAATGATCAGCCCAATAAAGGAAGCGCGGATCCTCTACTTTTTGATGTTTACGGCAGCCGTTAAAGCCCATTGCTTTAGAAAGTACTATATCCTTTTTAATTTCTTCATCTGTCGGAGCTGTAAGGAGACCTTCTGGCCAATATCCTTGGTCTAAAATGAGCTTTTGATAATATGGACGGTTATTTAGGTATACCATACCATTTTCAGTGTGGATTTTTCTCATCCCGAAATAGGAATCAATTTCATCTAATATTGTATTGTCTACCTTCAATTTAATTTTCACATCAAAAAGATTGGGATTCTCTGGTGTCCAGTTCCATCCATCATCATGGAAGGTTGTGCGGAAGATTTTATGTTGATATATATTAAATGAACGTTTGTTATAATTTTCGATTGCGGAGAAAGTGTCGCGTATTACTAATTCCCCTTTAAAATGGATATCAAATTGGACTTCCTTATTAGTAGTATCACCAGAAACTTCAAGCTCAACGATGACTTCTCCCTCGTCTACGTCTGGTGTGAATTTAAGTTTTGAAATATGTGCTGAATTTATTGGTTCTAACCAAACTGTTTGCCAAATTCCTGTTGTACGCGTATACCAAATTCCAAATGGCTTCTCCATCCAGAACTGCTTTCCACGGGGAATAGATTCATCTATAGACGGATCTTCAACTTTTACCACAATCGTTTCCTTTCCACCATTTAAACAACCTGTAATGTCGAATGAAAAGGGAGTATGTCCTCCTTCATGGAACCCAACAAATTTCTCATTTACATAAACCCAGGCACGATAATCCACTGCTCCAAAATGAAGGATTACCCTCTGATCATTCCAGCTAGCAGGAATTTCAAAATCCCTTTTATACCAAACGACATCATGGTAAGTCGGGTCTTCAATTCCACTTATTTTGGTTTGGAATGCAAATGGAACGTTGATTTCCTTATTAAACACGCTGCTGTTTTGTTTGAACCATTTTTGCTCTGTTCCTTTGTTCTCATCATCAAATGTAAATGTCCAAACTCCGTTTAGATTCAGCCAATCTTTTCGAACGAGTTGTGGTCTTGGATACTCTAGACGATATTTCATCTTCTTCCCTCCATAGATGTTTCATGTTCTTAAAATGATTTTTAGGATTCCCATTATAATGTTTCGACCCTTATTCCCTTTTTAAAGGATTCAATGGCTGCGTACGCCAGTTTTAATGCCCTAACCCCACAACTTGCATGAACAGGCGGATGTTCTCCGTTTTTAAAAGCAGATAAAATAACTTCCATATGCTCGTCAAAGGTTTTATGGAAGTCACGATCATAATCATTAAAGTATCCCGCACGCCAAACCTCAGCGATTTCGTTCCCTGCTGTTTGGTAGGTAAATTCACGAACAGTATCCTTTATTAAAATCCTGCCCTTTGTACCGTTTATTTCTAAGTGGTGAGTACCAGAATACATATAGGAAGAATCGTAGGTTCCTAGAAAGCTTCCCACCGCACCATTCGAAAACTTTAAGGATAATGATAGTGTGCTATATCCCTTTCCTGTTTTATTTGTCATTTCTGCCATCACTGATTGAATGGGTCCACAAAGGTACTCGAGCATATCAAATCCATGACATTGTGTTTCAATTAGATTGGCAAATGGATGATCACTTATTCCTTCACCGCCAAAACGCCAGGAAGCAAAAATAATTTCTCCTAATTTTCCTTCGCTTATTGCTTTTTTTGCAAGTTTAACTGTACGTGCATAACGATGATTGAAATTAATGGCAAAAAACAAGTTCCGTTTTTCTGCTTCATTGATTAAGGTACGGGCTTCTTCCATTTTAAAAACAAGCGGTTTTTCCACAATTAAGGGATAACCCGCTTTAATCACCTTTAACGTTGGTTCAAAATGGTCTTGATTTGGCAGGCATAAACATACGATATCGGGCTTTTCTTTTTTTAGCATCTCTTCGATCGAAAGATAATAGTTTGTACCAAATTCATTGGCTCTTTCCCTTGTTTTTCCCAATGATCTTCCAACTATAGCGCAAAACTCAACATCACTTCGGTCACGTAAAATTCTTGCGTGCTGAAAACCCCAACCTCCTGCTCCTATCAGAGCAACCTTTACTTTTTTATGGTTCATTGCACAATGACCACTTTCCCCGTTTGACCTTTTAAGAAAAGATCGAAAGCCTCCTTGATTTTTCCTGCCTCAAATCGGTGGGTAATAATCGCGCTGAAATACTCAAAATGGCGATTTAATATGTCTAAATTCCTTTCAAGGTCACGAAAGGGGAAGTATTCACTTCCCAAAATCGCTCGTTCTGGATGAATTAGGTCTATTGAAACATCGATATGAAGTTCTTCGCCATGACCAACACAAATAAGAACCCCTTGCTGATCCAATACTTTTAATCCAGACTGACGTGCTGCTTTCTTTCCACTGGTATCAATCGACAAATCCACTGCCTTCACATCATTTTCCATAAAAAATTCATGAAGAGACTTCTTCTTTAGATTTAGAGGAATTCCGCCTAATATTTCCACGATCTCTAATCGATATTCTTCAAGGTCTGATACAAAAACAGGAATCTCTTTACCTATTAATATTTTCGCCATAGCCAAAACACCTAATCCTATAGGGCCAGCCCCCATGACAAACACGGATCGAATATCCGGATGTAAGATTCTACCTCGATCAATGGCATGGCCACCTGTTCCAATGATGTCTAAAAGCATCGTTGCCTCAGGAAAGGGAATATTTTTATCTATAGGAAAAAAAATATTTTCATTAATCAATTCATACGGTGCATAACCGCCGTCTTTATTAAATCCCATATCCCCTCTTTTATTACGACATTGGTTAGTAAATCCTTGTGAACACGAGCGGCAGGTACCACAAAAGTCCATAAGATAGATGACTCCCGGTGTGCCCATTGGGACTCTCGTATGTGTACCAGCTGCAACGACGACTCCTGCCGCTTCATGACCTGGAACAACAACAGCACCATTAATGAATTGACCTCTTTCTGAACCGCATATTGCATTGGCCTTTACTTGGATTAAAAGTTGTCCTGGTCCTGGCTTTGGAACTGAAATTTCTTCAAATTCGATAAATCCTCCGCCTTTAAAACGAGGTACTTTCATTGTTAAAGGAGTTGATACATTGTTCATTTGTTCCCCTCCAATTAGATTTTTACCTAGAAAATAAGCTTACTCCTGTAAGGCACTATAAATTTTAATATTTTATACCCACCACATGTCGCCGAGCTCATCTTTCGTTAACACGCTTTGAAGATTGGATACTGCTTTTTGAAATCCTTCTTCAATTGATATTAAACCATCCAAACATATTTACATTATTGGATCAATATAAGTATCCTTTGCGTGGAAGTGGTGAATCGCATTTTGTTTACCTTAGATTTTAATCACTGCCCCATTATAAAAGCTCTTAATAAAAATACGTTAAAAGCAAATCCCCCTCCTACATAGGGAACAATGACCCCCTAATAGGTATTAATTTTAATAGCGGATATGTGGAAGGGATTCGGAACCAATGTCATTTGGCTGCTAGCTAGAGCCGGAATGGTTAATCCTGGCCATTGTAAGAATTCAAGACCAGCTTTTTCTAAATAGAAATTTACACCACTAAACGGATTATAGATCCAAAACCAAATTTGGTCTGCAACAGTAACTATTATAATAGATGTCGAAAAATATGTAGCTTGATAGAGTGTTTGACCCTTATTAACCTTGCGCAGCATGTAAGCTAAGAAAAATGGAAGAATAATTGGAATCGTTATCCAAAATAAGGCCCATTTAGCATTGTTAATAAAGGCTGTCCAAACAAACAAATCGGCGAATGCTTCCACAAAGTTTGCTAATCCAATAAATTTTGGAGTATCTTATCCATTCCATTCAGTAAATGGCAAATATAATGACATCACGGCCGGAATCGATACAGCTAAAATATGAACCAAAAGGCCGGGTAAAATAAAAAATCATCCAAGCCATTTTTCTAAATTTAAACTTTTTTCTTTCCTTTGTCTCATTGATGATTACTTTTTTTATTACAGCCGTTTTAGAAATGTCTAACATACTCCCCCCCTTTTTAAAAATACTCTAGGTATCTATACTTATTGTCATAGATACCTAGAACTAAATTAATAGTTTTCTAGCTTATATAACGAACCATCTTTTGCATCTTTTTCCTTTAGTTTTTGTAATTTCTCCAGCCACTTTTCAACAGTTGTCTTCTTTAAATAAACACCAGCGAACTCGCTCTCCAATACTTCTACAACACTTGGGGATGCATAAGAGAATGAAAGATATCCAGATTTACCGTTTGCTGCTGCCTCATTAATCATATTTAAGGCTGTTTCAACATTAGGTTCAAAGTCCAAACCACTATAATCAGCTTCAATCGGTTCAGGAATACCATTTTTAGCCATTGCCACAACTACATCTTCATGGAAGAAATAGCTTAATAACTCCGCAACTTCATCCTTGTGTTTTGACTTTGCATTAATGGTTAATCCTGCCCCTACACCTAGAGGAATAACAGGTTCACCATCCGGACTCCAGCTAGGGAACGGTGCATATCCAACCTCAAAATCCGTTTCCAGACCTGCTGCCAAACTCCATGTACCATCAATTTTCATTGCGGATTTACCCGTAATAAATAATTTCGAAGCATCTTCAGTTGAAATAGCATGAGATTTTTTTTCTGTAACATATCCTTCATTCCAAAAATCTGAATACCGTTGGATTGCTTCTACCACTTCAGGATCCGTCCATTTTTTATCACCTGAATAAAGTTGTTTCGTACCTTCAGGACCTAAAACACTATTTACGATACTAGAAATCCACCAATTGTCACAACCTTCACAATCGGATGTTCCCCATGCAAAAGGAATCGTCCCCTTGCTTTCAATTTCCTTTGAAAGACTAACAACTTCATTATAATTAGTTGGAACTTCCCAGCCATTTTCTTCAAATAAGGTTTTGTTATATACAAGCATTAAGCCTTCATAGTTCCAAGGAATTCCGATGATTTTATTATCAAATTCATAAGCATTTTTTGACCATTGGAACATTTTTTCATCGTATTTATACTTTTCATAATAAGCGTCCATCGGTTCAATATAACCATGTTTATAGGATTCGGCAGCTTCAAATGGTCCTTGTAATAATAAATCAGGAGCTTCTCCAGCTGCTAATGCGGTCCCCATATCCTGTACAGATACCTCTTTAATTTTAATATCGGGATTATCCTTTTGATACAAGTCGTACATTACTCTCAAGGCAGAGCTTTCTTCACCCCAAATGTCTGCATTCGGTACTTTGAGAACATTTTCCTCTTCCTTTGATGCTTTATTGCTGCAGGCACCAAGCATTAAACTAGTTACTAAAGTTGTTGACAAAGCGATCAGTTTAAATTTTTTATTAAATTTCATAAATTGCCTCCCCCTTTAATTATGATTGATTTAAGAAAAGCAGCGGACTCAAGATACGATTTTTCCGGGTCTCCGGAAATCTCACACTCAATTGACATGAATCCCGAAAAACCAATCTTTTGCAAAGCTTTAAAGCCCGAATCAAAATCAATATGCCCTTGGCCAGGCATGAGGCGATTGCTATCGGCTAAATGCACGTGCCCGATGAGGTGATTTTCTTCCTCAATGCTTTTCGCGATATTTACTTCTTCCATACTCATGTGGAAGAAATCCGCTAGGACTTGTACAGATGAAAATCCACCCTGTTCTATTAATGATTTCGCCTGTTCTAACCGATTGATCATATGGTCTTCATAGCGATTCAGCGGTTCCAAAAATAAAATACTCCCAGCTTCTTTAGCCAAAACATTTATTTTTTCCAAAGAATCCAATAAGACTTCCCGATCTTCTTCTGCCGTTCTTGGAGGGGTGAACGGTGGAAGTTTTCTTGAAAATATTCCAAAGGCTGCTGGTGCAATGACCCCTGCTGCTCCAATTTCTGCGGTATAGCGCAAAATTTCACCGATGTCTGAGATGGCCATTTTTCTTCCCTCTTCCTCAAAGGCACCGATCCATCCTCTATAACCGCCGCAAATAGAACTAATGGGAACCCCGGTTGTATTAACTGCTTTCTTTATTTCTTCAAAACGGTTTATTAACACATCGCCGCCAATTTCAAGTCCTTCGAAACCAAGTTCTTTTACTTTTGACAGTTTTTCTTCAAAGCTTTCACCAAAAAAACTTCTGTCTTGAGTTGCTAATTTCATAGTATTCCCCCTAATTTACCCTTTTTGAAAGAGACTAAGATTTAAAATTTAACTCCAAGCTTAACACTCTTCTCTGGATGTTTATCGACATAGCTTTCGTATCCAATTGCTGATTCTTCTAAGGACACAACAGGATCAATAATTTCTTCACAATTAAGCGCCCCTACCGAAAGCATTTTCCAGCAAGTTTCTTCAATCCGTCTCCAACTCCAGCGCGGATAATCAGGGTTCGGCTCACTGCATGCTCTTGAAAATACAATTTTCGCATTATTAAAGTGAGCTTCTCTGCCAAGATCAAGGCCGCCTCTAAATGGTCTCGCCCAGCCAACATAGGCAATAGTTCCGCCGTACGCTAATCCTCTTAAAGCTTGCTGAAGGGCAAATTCGTTAGCACTTGTTTCAATGACAACATCAACACCCATTTTATTGGTCGCTTTCTTTAATTCAAGACCAACATCTTGATTGATTGGATCAAAAGCTTCATCAACTCCAGCCCGTAACGCCACTTCACGGCGCTTTTCAATTGGATCTACTACGGCTACATAACTTGCACCTGCTAGTTTTGCAAGCTGGGCTGCAAGTTGTCCAATCGCTCCTAATCCGATAATTGCCACACGGTCCCCTGCACGAACATGGGCATCCCGTATTCCACCTAAAGCAAACTGAGCTGGATCGAAGCAAACGGCACTTTTCCATGACATAGTTTCAGGCATTTTTAGCAAGTAAAAATTATTGATAGCGTTTACAATTTGTGTTTCTCTAACGCCGCCGTAACCGCAAACTCTTTCGCCTAATTGATAATCCTTAACATCTGAACCAACTTCCGTAATGACACCTACCCATTGATTCCCTAGATTCCAACTTCCGAAATCAACACCTTTTTGATCACTTTCTGGACGCGGTAAGAACGTATGCCATTCTTCATCGTAATACTCATTCATATGTGGGCTTTCCCCACGAAAACCAGCTAATTCTGAACCATGTTTAGGCGATGCAAACTCAACTTGTACTTTTACTTCATTTGGTTTTGCTTCACGATCCTCGTACTCTAAAATTTCTGCCTTGTGTGGCGCAACAGCAACTAATTGTTTTAACATCCTATTTCCTCCTCTTTAACATCCAAGTTGAAAGTATCTACCAATCTAGTATTTTATCGAGTTTTAGGAACTCGTTGTGAATCTGATCCAGGCTCCATGTCTTTAATAGCTGGCCAGCCATCCTTCCAAAGGATAGGATCAATCAGCAATGCTCGCCTCGGAGCACCACTTTCCATCCATGGATTTCCCTTCTCATAAGCATGGTAAACGATCCAATCGGTGCCAGCTTCATCTGTTATTACAGCATTATGTCCTGGTCCCACGAATTTACTTTTCTCTTTCCCTAGTAAAATGGTCGTGCCTCTGCTGTACATTAAATCCTTATCAATCTTATATACATATGGTCCTGTAATGGATTTAGATCGTCCCACCGCAACATTATAGGTACTATCTATTCCCTCACAGCATGAACCACTGGAAACAAATAAATAGTAATAACTATCCCGTTTAATGATAAAGGGTGCTTCAAACGCATTGCCCGCAATTTGGAAGGGCGTCCCTTTTACACTTAATCCATCCTTAGTTAGTTCTACACCATATATCCCATGGAAGCTCCCCCAGAATAAATATGGAATTCCCTCATCTACGTAAAACATTGGATCAATAGAGTTTGGGACTCCTATTTCTTCACTCGTGAATAATCTGCCGTGATCTTCAAAGGGACCTTCCGGTGACTTGGATGTGGCTACCCCAATTCCTGGGTTTGCATCTCCCCAAACAGACAGGGAGTAGTACAGATAATATTGATTTCGATAAAAAGTAACATGCGGTGCCCATAATCCCCCATCCTTCCAGGACGGTTTATTACTCTGTTTGAAACCATCACCAATATATTCCCAATCAACCATATTTTTTGATTTTACAATCGGGATAAATTTTGGACCCTTGCCATCATCCCACTCATCTTCCGTCCCGTAAGCATACATGTAACCATTTTCAGCTTTTATGATTGATGGATCGGCCAATACTGGTTCAAAAACTGGATTTATAAATGTTGTTTGAAAAAAATAATAATATCCACCTGCAAGTGAAATTATGCAGCAGAAGATTGTCAGGACTAAATTGTACTTTTTTCCCATTTCAATTTTTAATCCTAGCAGTCTCATCTGTGAGGGTAACCCAACACTTTTTCTCATGACTTTCCAGAATAGCATCTACAACTCTCATTATTCGATGCCCATCTTCTAAGCTCGCAAAATTACATTGCTCCCTGCTCAATCCACCTGAAATGACTGAATAAAAATCTATAAACAGATTCTTTAAAGCATCAGGCCATCCCTCATTGTGCCCACCTGGGTAGTGTGTATAGCTTGAAGCAATTGGATGAAGTAATGAAGGGTCTCTCAGCAGTTCTTTGTTGGCTTCCTCTCTGTTTCCAATCCACAGCTTATTCGCTTTCTCTTGATCCCAAGCCATAGATCCTTTTTCACCTGAAATTTCAAAGAACAACTTGTTTTTCCTTCCTCCACTTACTTGCGAAACGGTAAAAACGCCTATTGTACCTCCTTCAAAACGTACAAGAACATTACCAAAATCCTCTGTTTTAATTTCAACTAACGCTTTTTCACCAGATTGTGAACTAGTAAATGTGTTAGTTTCTTTTATTGGCTTTAATCTTGTTGAATGAAGCGTCTTCAAATCAGCTAATACTTCAATAATCTTTTTTCCTAGGACGTATTGAATAGTATCACACCAATGAGAACCGATGTCTGCGATGGCTCTAGATTTCCCATTCCGCACTGGCTCTAAGCGCCAATTAAAATCAGTGTTATAAAGCAGCCAATCTTGTAAATAACCTCCATAAACAAGATGTGTATTACCAAGTTCATTACGGTCGATCATTTCCTTGCAATGAAGCACCAATGGATAATGGCGGTAATTAAAACAAACACCGCTAACAGTATTTGATGCTCTTGCTAGCTCTGCAAGTTCCCTGGATTCATCACTGTTCATGGCTAAAGGCTTCTCTGACATTAGATGTTTAGAATGTAATAAAACCTTTTTATTTATCAAAAAGTGCATATGATTAGGTGTACAATTATGGACCACTTCAATTTCAGTGTCTCGAATGAGCTCATCCGCATTGAGAAATGGCTTTGGAATTCCATATTTAATTGCAGCTTCTTTTGATTTTTCAAAACTGCTCCCTGCAATCCCCACGATCTCAACAAGCGGTATTCTTTTTAATGCTTCTATTTGAGAACTTGCAGAAAAACCAGTACCTACGATCCCCACTTTGATTTTTTTGATATCGTCTACTTCCTTTTGACTATGAAGTCCTATGTAGTTTCACTTCATCTTTTATTTAAGGTCCTGAATTGTGAAGGAGAAATTCCCACATATGATTTAAACAATCTTGTAAACCCTGGGATACCCTGGAAGCCTAGAGAATGGGCAATTTCTGTAACAGATAACTGTGTTGATCGTAAAAGTTTTTTAGCCCGGTCTATTTTTAACTCTCGTTGCACTTGAATTGGGGATTTCCCGAAAAGCTCTTTAAAACGGTTACTTGATAAGTCATTTAATGATAAATCCTTTTCGGGATTTTTTATGAATTGAGTAAGCATACATAAAAAACATTCTGATTGGCTTTGTTGAAACAGGTCATTCTTTGAATTCATAATACTTTCTAATAATAAATAAAGCATTTCATGCGATTTCGCTTTTGTAAGAATGGTTTTAGATAAAAAATTGTCTTTTTCATTAATTTCCTTAAATTGCATGAAAACCCTTTCAAACTCTTCTGAATTTTTGAGATTGAAAGTAATAGGGAAATTAAACAATTTTAATACGTCAATTACATTTCCTAATTCATATGTAAAGTGACACCAGAGAAAGACAGTTTCCTCATCCGTTTCTTTATAGTGATCATGTTCAATATTAGGAGGAATAATAGCAACCGTACCAGGTTTGATTTTATAAACATCTTCTCCTACTCTTAATATAGCCTCTCCTATCTTGTGATAAGACATCACATAGAATGGAAGACTCCTATTGAAGGTTTTCATTTCATTCCTAATATGTAAATCAAATTCGACAATTGATAATTCTGCACTTTGTAAAAGACGATCAATTTGTTCGTGCACTTAATGTATCCCCTCCCCTAATCTGTGTCATATTGTTCAAGCAACCTTTACAAATGAAAACGCTTACAAAATCAATTTTATAACAATATTCAGAAAATTCATATGACTTTTTTAAATTGTTATTTATCACTTTTACAGGTCTAAGTGAGTGTAAAAAATATACGTAAACATGTATAACGTCCGATAATCGCCCTAGAACACAATCAGATTTTCAGACTAATATAAATTGGATTTTCGGTCCATAAGATACGTGAATACTCCACTTAACTACTTCCTAGTAATTCATTTCAATTTACATCTCTACTATGAGATAGAAAAAAACTCAACTTTATTCGTTAAAAGTAACTTGTACCAATAAAAAAAGCCTCATATCGAGGCTAATCATTTTACTGGTAAAAACCTATTGAAGGGATACTAAAGTCATTAATGTACCCCTTTTTCCTTCGAGTGTTAGTGTTGCTTTCTTTCCTTGATTTTTAAATAATTCATTCATCATGTTGCCCGATGCTTTTGCAGCATATGTGGTACCATCAGACGTGATAAAACGAAAAGTTCCTTTATCTTCCACCCCTGCTAATATAGCTGTTATTTTAATTTGATTTATAGTAGGTATAGAAGTCGAAGGGATCTTGATAATTTGTCCAATTTTCATCTTTGATGAGTCAACTCCTGGATTTAGTTCTTGAATGAGTGAAATAGAGATACCTAATTTTTTACCGATTTTTGTAAAAGTATCACCGCTCATAATCACATAGGTGCTTGTGTTATTCAGCGTATCATTGTTTGTTTTGTTTGGTTCATGAATCGTTAAATAGTTTTCACTAACAAACCCTGTTTTGCCGTTGAAATGAATCTTCGCCCAACCATTACTAGTGGATATCACAGACACACGATCGTTTAATTTTAACGAGCCAATGACAGCACTTCTCGTAGAACCTGCTTCTCTAACTCGCAACGATGTTGCCGTCACATACATGGATTTATTAGTTGTTATTGATTCAGCTGCTTGTTTTGTTGTAAGATAATCCGCACTCACAAAACAAACTCTTCCTTTAATCAAAATACCAGCCCATCCGTTTTCTTCGAATACAACCTTAACTACATCGCCTTTTTTATATTTTCCTATAATACTACTTTCAGTGTTTGGCTTGGATCGAACATTTAGTATCGTGGCGGTAACCATTCGATCTTGTACTTTTGGTAATAGAATTTTCTGTCCGTCAATGGAAGATAGCCCATTGGCATTTAATATTTCTTCTGGTGTTACACCGTGTTTCGCAGCAATATCTTCAATTTTTTCACCGCTTCTTACCTGGTATGTATATTCTTCAATTAATGCAGCATTCGTAGTGATGGAAGAAAAGCCAAGAATCACGGTAAAAATACCGGTCACTACTAGTCTTTTTAGTGGATTTTTTTGAATCCAATGGCTAACCTGTGAAATATATGTATTCCAATTTGCTTAGAATATCTTTCAGGAATCCATTCACATCTAAGACATTCCGAATATCAAAATGATTTACGCTTTTATAATATTCACGTTTTTAAATCCTTGAGGTGAATACTGGTATACCTTTTGTTTGCTTGCTTTTTCCGTGCATTTCTTTCCTGCTTAGCGTCAATTCACCATTATAAAATAATTTCTTTAGTCAAAATAACCCCTTCTCCTATTCACTCTTGTTAATGTAATTAGTTCACCATCAATTTCAATTTATTACAATTACATTTCAATTATTTCATTCCGAGATATTATTCGATTTCCTGTAAGGTTTTTTGTCCATTTTTGTCAAAAATAGTTTAAAATTGATTATTATGGGCCAATTACCATATTGAGTATTGGGAATATCCTATGACCGAGAATAAATCTATCCGAGGCATCAATAAAGAAATTCAGCTTACAAGTGGTAAGTAAGCAGGGGCTTGTATGGTTTCCCCTTTTTTGGTTTATTTTACCTGCATTTTAACAGAAAAAAAGAGTTGTATCGAAGAGATCACAACTCATTATTGATTCGCTATTATCGTAACTAATTTGTCTTCTATTTTCTTTCCTTTGGCTTCATCCAATAGATTATTTAACATTATAGAGAATATCAAAGTTTGTCCACTCTTCGTTGTAACATAACCTGAAATCGTGCTGACGGTAGAGATAGTTCCAGTTTTCGCGACTACCTTTCCTTTTACATCAGGACCTTTCATCCGATTTCGTAGTGTGCCTCCAGCCATTTTTTCACTTTCACCTGCGACTGGTAGTGAATGAAGAAAAGCAGGGAACCACTTTTGCTGCTGAACTGTATATAACAATTGAGAAAGTTGAGAAGCCGGGACTAAATTAATATGCGATATTCCAGAGCCATCCCTTAGCACCAAAGTTTTCGTATTGATTCCGAATTTAGGTAACTCCGCTTCTATAACCTCTAAGCCCTTTTCCCAGCTGCCTTCCGCTTTTACCACTTTACCCATTTCTTTAATCAAGGTTTCTGCGTGACCGTTGTTGCTTAGTTTCATAAACGGGACGAGTAGCTCAGAAAGCTTTATAGAGCTATGAGTATGTAGTATCCTTGAGGTTTCTGGTGTTAATCCTGTTTTAATTTTTCCCGAGACTTGAATTCCTTGTTCTGCTAGTGATTGTTTAAAAAGCTCTAAAGCATATTTGGTTGGTTCCCAGACACCAATAAATTCCTTTTCAGGCTTGGATTTGACCGGTAATGTGCCTGATATCGTAATAGTGTTTTTAGCGTGTTCTCGTTCAAAAGTAAGTTTCTTTTTTCCATCTTCCGGCACGGTTTCAATTTGATTGATGATATTTACAAAGTCAGTATTGGGAGTAACAGTTACGTCCGCCTTATCACCTTTATTGTTGCCTGGTTTCACTTCAAGCAAAATCGAACCAGAATCATAGTCTTTGGTTGGCGAAGCGGTTAATGCGGAGATTTGCGCACCGTAGTATGTTTGTTCATCACTCCACGGTAAATCCTCCGAATAGCGGACATCATCATACCAAGTATCATCGCCAATTAAATTGCCGGTGATCTTTTTTATGCCTAGTTTCTTTATTTCCGTAGCCATTTTGTCGAAATCTTTTTTTAGTAATGTTGGGTCACCCTTTCCTTTTAAATAAAGATTCCCTTGAAGCGTTTTCTTTTTTACTGTACCGTCAACGAGTACCTCCGTTTTAAAGGTATAGTCTTCCCCTAATACAGATAACGCTACCGCAGCTGTTAAAAGTTTCAAATTCGAAGCAGGTCGCAGGCGGACATCTCCTAAATGATTGTAAATGACTTCACCGGTTGTGGCCGACCGTATGCTGACTCCAGCAATTGCCCCTTGTAAATGCGGTTCTTCATTTAATAGCTGATTTAACTGCTGGGTTAGATTATCATCTGCCAATACTGGATGTGTTTGTGGTAATAATGCACCTAAAAAAATAATAAAAATGATTAAATTCAATCTTTTCAGCAAAATCCATTTCCAACTTTCTCTTTTTCATAAAGTCTTTCCTAAAAAACAAACTTTCTTCCTTTTTTGGGGAAAAAACTTATATTATAAACTAAATTTTTTTCGTGAAATTAAATATATCAGCGATGCTGGACCATATATCAGCGTTAAATCAAATATATCCGCGATAAAACATTTATATCAGCGTTAATCCAAGCATATCCGCGATGCCACCCAAAAGACCATTGACCTTATTTCATAACTTCAATTTTTTACGCAAATAAGCCCAATTCTGCGGCGCCGGCAGGCTTATCTGCCAATAAGTCGTCCCAGACAATTGGTAAACATCCATCAACCGATATTTTTCTATGAAGCTTCGAATATCCTCAAACCAAACGACCTGTTCTACCCTCGCACTCCAATGCCGATACCATGGGGACATGGATCGCTGGTCAAATTGAATTGGCGATCCTGTTGAAATAGCTTGATTTTGAGCAGAAACAACAGACATCGCACGTGTAGCGTTCGTCCCAACCACCTTGTCATAGCCATAAAGCGACATTGCAATTTGTAGTTTACGAGGATTGATTTGAGTGATGGAGTATTGAACGACCTGCTCAATCCACCATATCGGTGCAATTGGATCCGGCGGACCACCTGGATATCCATAATCAATCGTCATCACCGCAACTATGTCCGCTATGCTCCCGATGGCGGCATAATCATATGCCCCAATAATTCGATTCGTTGGAATATCCGCTGTTTTCGCATGCACATTTACATGCAGGATCAATTCTCCCAATGCATTCTTTAATTCTCTTAAAAATAGATTGAAATCATTGCGCTGAGGAGGTGGAATAAATTCAAAGTCAATCGATACCCCGCCAAATCCCCTTTGTCTAGTTAAATTCACAATACTAAGAACCAAATTCCTGCGGTAAACTGCATTAGCTAGGACATGACCTGCTAACTCCGCACTAAAATCAACTCCAGTAAAATTACGGATCATCAATAATGGCGTAATTTTCAATTGTTTACTCTTTGCTACAATCGATGAATCCTCTATTTCGTTATAGGCATAACCCTCTGCAGTAAATGAATACGCCACAACCGCTAAATAGGTTAATTGTCCGGCTAGTGAATCTAATATCGAAAGAACATCACTCCCACCTGATGGCACAAGAAACCCCAAGGTCGCGATTTCTAATTTTACCGGTGAGGGAATGTTGATAGTTTGACCAATAAAAAGCTGGTTCGGATCTACCCCAGGATTTGCCCCTAAAATCGATGAAATATCAGTATTAAATCTCTGGGCTAATTCCCAAAATTGGTCGCCTGGTTTTATTTTATAGGAGCGGATAGGCAGTTGGTTGTCCGGAATATACAAGGCGAGGCCAGGTACGAGAGAACTAGTAGATGGCAATCCATTTAACTCAAGAATGGTTTGCATGGATACTCCGTACCTATTGGAAATTGCCCACAAATTTTCTCCCGTACTCACCACATGAACACCCATACTCTCACACCCCTTTACCATCATCATATGGTGATTTCCCTTGTAATATTGCTCTTTGCATAAAAAAACGAACTGGAATAAACCAGTCCGTTTGTCCTGCCTATAATCGTGGATCGATGGGTTCTGCCTCCAAAGCCAGTATTCCTAACACACATTCATGAACACGTTCCAATGACTCTCTCTTTACAAATCGATTAACCGCCTCGACCCCGAGGGAAAATTCCTTTAAAGCATTACGCTGTTTCTTACCTACATTGCGTTTCTTTAATCGAGATAAATTTTCAGGAAGCAGATAATCAATTCCATAGATGATATGCAAATACTTGCGGCCCCTCACTTTTATCGCTGGCTGCAGTAGTTTTCCTTTATGGCGTGTAATATACGATTCGGGTTTAACAACAAATCCTTCATTTCCATCCTCGGTCATTTCCTCCCACCATTTAATGGCCTCTTTCATAGTTGCTTCATCGTTTACAACCCGGTATTCTGTTTCCAAAAACAAACCAGAAATCCCGCTAAATTCTTTATTTTTCTCCATATGCCAAGTGTGTGGCTTGTCAAAGAATGTTTCCGAGCTGTGAGCCAGCGTGTGAAAAGGTGCGATTTGAATTCCTTCCAGACCATTTGTTTCCCAGCAGTATTTCTGATAAACTCCATTAAAGACTTTAGCATTTTCTATCCCAAAATCCACTTCCTGAACCCAGTTCAGCACATCTTTGCCACTGGCAATTGCCTTTTGAAGTGAATCTTTCAACTTTGTGCGGTCAAGTAATGCCATTTCCCCAACATGCGCATATTGGTTTAAAACCAAATCCTTCGCCTTTAAATTCCACGGCAGAATCTCAGCATCGAGGATCACAAACTCTGTGTTGTGCCTTTCAAAATAACCATTTTTCACTAAATCCTCATTTAAGCTGCTGATTACTTGTTCTTGCAATTCTTTTTGAAAAAACGCTCTTCCTGTCCGGGAATAAATGGTGCCTAATGTTTCCCTGCCTATATACTCTTTGGCAATTTCTTTATTTTTAAATAAAACCAAAATGCCTCTGCTTCCCATATGTTTCTTCTTCACGACCAAGGTTTCAACGCCATTGGCTTGATAATATTCAAATGCCTCCATTGGGTGCTCTAGGTACCCTTCTAAACGGGAAGGTTTTGGCGTCGGACTCATCGTTGGTGGAAGATAGACGATATCCTCAAGTGGCAGAGTGTAATGAGATACATCATCCAAAGCGGGTTTCACGCCATCGTCATAAATCATGATCTCGCCGTAATGTTCCGTTAACACGGAATAACCTTCTAGGAATTTCATAATATTCGGAGGAGCCAGCCTTTTGAGTTCCCATTCCTTCAATGGATTGTCGGGTACATTCGCATAGTCCTGTTTCGCCTTGACCGAAACAAATTGTCTTTCTGGATAACGATAAGCGGTTAAACTTCCTCCAAACACAACACCTTGGTCAATGTTTAGTGTGTTGTTAACCAGTAAGGGCTGTGGCTTTGGATCGTGTCCCCAAAGAATGAGTTCACTAGATTTATGAGAAATGGACCAATCTTTTCGAATCGGCTTTCCGTGTTCATCCAGCCCTTCACTATCACCATACCTGCAAAAATCAGAAATACGTGCTGTCTGTTTTCCGATATAGTGATCTTTTATGCCTGCATGAGCGGCTACAACTGCGTTAACCCCATTTTTTCGAACAATATAATGGGATTTTGCTTCTAAAAGTAACTCTTTTACCTGCCCCTTTAACTTTTCTGCTGCTTCACTGCCATTTTTACGTTCATATTCCTCAAATTCAGCGGCAACATTTTCATCACCATGAGCCATCGTTACATTTTTACCATCGAGCCAGCGGGCAATTTTCCAGCCGTGGTTGCTGTCAATCATATAGGCATGTCCGACTTCTACATGCTTTTGAAAAAATTGCAGTGTTTCAATTGATTTAGGTCCCCTGCTCAGCACATCACCAAGTGAAAGAATTTTCCTTCCTTCTGGATGGATGTAATATCCTTCGTCGTTTTCTTGATACCCAAGCTTCAATAGCATTTCAATAAATTCATCAAAGCAGCCATGAATATCACCGATAAAATCAATTCCGTATCCTACATCGATATAAAGCGGGTTTTCAAGACGGTTTATGTTAAGTACTTGAAGTTCGTCTTCGCCAAGCATATAGACACGAAGATATGGTTTCTTTTTAATAAACCTAAGCACATTTTTAAAATGTTGATACTGCTGCTTGATTCGGTTTCTTCCCCGAGGGAAAGCCCGTTCACTATCTCGTCTTAGTAATTCCGTTTCTGATATATTCAAGACCATCGCGATAACAGGTACGTGATATTTCTTGCCCATTTGCAGGTATTTGTCATGCTCTTCCTCGCGTAAATGGGTGGCATCGATGAACGTTAATTTATTGAGTTTGCAGCGTTTTGCAATGATATAATCCATGGCGTCAAACGCTGCTCCAGATATTTGCTGATATTCGTTAAACAGTGCGTCACTTTCGTCTTTCGGACGCCCGTTCCAGCTAATAAATTCAATATCACTGACAAGTACTCGGAATTGATCGGAACTGACCACTTCAGAAGCAAGAATTTGTTCTTCTTGTATTAATTGATTTAATAAGGTTGTTTTTCCGGTATTAGAGGGTCCGACAAGCAGGACGATTCCTCCGTGCGGTAAATGGATCGTTGTCATTACCCCTCCTCCCTTCTGAATATGGCCATTTGCGTTGGATGACCATATGTTGGATGCTCTTCGCCAATCCCTTGTATGATGACCTGATAGGGATAGTTTTGGGTCCATGCTTCGACATTTTGAGTAAATTGTTTTCTTGTCCATTCAAAACGGTGATCATCATGACGCATTTCATCATCCATTTCATAAAGAACGTTATATTCCTGGTTTGGTGTTGTCACAATTAATGTCTTCGGACGGTAATCATTTAAGATGGTATCAAATATTTTAGGAAGCCTGCCCTCATCAATATGTTCAATGACTTCACATAAAACGATAACATCTTTATTTTGCAATCGGCTATCAAAATAATATAGTGACCCCGGTAAAGACTTCGCTTCAATATACCCTTTTTTGACATTCACCTGCTCAAAGCGCTCGATGGCCCGTATTCGAGATTTGTTCGAAGGCTCAATCGACAGAATCTCTTTAACACCTTCTAAAAAGCCCAATTGTACCGAGAGTCTTCCTTCTCCCGCACCAAGGTCTACTATCGATTCCTTGTGTGGCAGAGAACGAATAAAGTTTAGGATTGCTTCATAACGAAGGTCATTCAAGCGAACCCTCGGACTGTCATCCTGGCTGCGATTTTGTTGTTTCTTTTCATAGAATTTAGATTGAGATATTAACGCATTAAAGCGGAGTGCCCTTTTTACAATCATTTGCTTTAAAGGATGGTCTTCCAACCAGCCTTCTCCGTAACGATCCAGCTTTTCAACCTCTCTTTCATCTAAAAAATAATGCTTGTAATTATCGATGACCGGAATAAGAATGGAAACATGCTTTAAAGCATTTTGAACAGTTTGATTGCCGGATATCGTTACAAATCGTGCAGAGCTTTTTTTTCGAATGGTACTATCTCCACGCTCAATTTCCACTCTGTAGCCAATGGGTTCAAATAACAGGGCAATCTCCTGATCCCTCAAATCGGTGGCAACCGGTCCAAATGCGAGCGTTAATTCAAAAGGATGGTCCACCCATTGCAAATACGCTTCATCAGGTTTCCCATTTAAAGCGGTACCTAACGCCTTACGGATGGTAGTGATAAATAAGCTACTGACAGCAAACTCGCGATCATTTATGTAATGGGTAATATCAAATAAATCGGATGAGTTTCGCACTAAATCTATCGGGTCAGGCTTTACATAGATAACAAATTGCACTTCTTCTTTTGTGAAAATAGGATATACAAGGCGAACCTTGAAGCCTTTCTCATTACGTTCATACGGATTATTAGGGTTTTTCGCGATTAAGTACGAGACCATATCCGCACCAGGTCCTCTTACGTTTAATGATAGCTGCATACTATGCACTTCACTTTCTTCTGAAGTATTTTTCCATTACTATTATGATTACATAAAAATGGATATTTTAGAAATAAATGTTGATAAAATTTAAAAGGACGTAACGGAATTCGTTACGTCCTCTCTTGAAAATAATAATTCTGGGCTTTGTAAATCGGTGGAATGACCATAACAACTATCAATTTTCATTTCGGTCACTCCAGCACACATATCAATTAAATCGTTCCAATAAAATTCAAGGAAGCAGTATCCTTTGAATCCACGACACCATCTAAAATTTTCTTAACGTCACTCAATGTATCCTTCAAACTAACTTCTTCTCCTAAGATTCCTGTAAAGGCTTCTGCAACATAGAAAGGCTGTGTCAAATAGGCTTCTAAACGTTCTCCCCGATGGTAGGTTTCTATTTCTGATGCTGGTATCCCGTTAATACCTTTTACATTTACAAGCGAACGTAATTCTCGATAACGTCGTAATAGTTTTTGGGCTTTTTGTTGGATAGTTAGGTGGTTTTGGTCTAGGTGTGCACCTTCTAATACAGAAGATGTAGAGTAGATTGGATTTACCGCTGGGTAACGATGTCTTGCTGCTAAGTCCATATCAAACTGCCAAAGTGTTTCAAGCGGTCCATATGGCAGGTCCTCATCCACTGATGCTCCCTTTAAATCGAGTAAAAAGGTGGTAACAGTCTTGATATCGACATCCTGTAATTTTTCCTGAAGCTCAAAGATTTCCCCTGTTAATACATGCGAACGGTCTGCAACGAAAATGATTTCTTTATTTTTACCAACTACGGTCATTTCTGCTAAGGCCTTTTCAATACTTTCAACGACAATTTCTGTATCATCTAAGATTTCCGCTAACTCTGGATGATCGTTTTCTGGTTTCAATAAAACTGTTGCATAACCTTCTCTCTTAAAACGATAAAATAACTCTGCTAAAACAACCAACTGACCCATTCCTGGACGAGCAACAAGTCCAATGGTTCCCCCCTTAACGATTGGTGCAAACAGATCTAATGTTTTTATTTTTGTCTCAATCATCTCTACATTCTCCCCTCTTAAAATCAATTCATCTAGACTACATTGTGCTAATTCAGCTAAAGCTACAATCGTGCGAACTTCGGAGCGTCCTACTGGAATTTTCCCGGTACATAAATTCGATACAGTTGCCGGCCTTAAGCCTACCTCACGTGCTGCACTTGTAAGGTTAGGAACCCTCCTTCGCAATAATGGAACATTTAGTCTTATATTTTCCATTATTTTCACCTCCTTACTTTATATAGTAATTTAACTTACCCTAAAACGCAATAATAAATTACTCTATAACGTAATTATTTTTCTCTCAGACGTAAAAAAAAAAAAAAAAAACGATATGATTGAAGAATCATATCGTTAAAAATCCTCTGCATATCGAGTTCTTCTATATTTAGCACTATGGCAGGCATCACAGGTTGGAAACGAGTAATCCCAAGCAAGGTTCTTGCCACAGTTTTTGCATTTTTTCACGAATTTTTTAATATCTGTTTTTAATTTATCTTGAACCTTGTCACTCATTTCCTCACGAAGCCGCTCCCAATAAATCGCCTCTGTCCGCTCTCCTAACCGATACAAAAAGAGCAAATGCAAACCAAGCGCCTTATAAGCTAACTCGAGATCCTCCAAGCTTCGCTCCTTATATGGCGGTTCCGGAAGAGGAGTACCTTGAATTATTGCATACATCGTATCTTCCCATTGTCTGGTTAAAGCCTGCTCATTTTTCGAAAAAGGCAGATGTAAAAACCCATATAAGTCCATCAAAGGCAAGCGTGCTTCAATTTCTGTCCCGGCAATCAGGTTGTAAAGTGACCGTTCCTCGGCTAATGAAGCTTTCTTCGTTCCTGGCGGGCTGTTAAATTTCCCCCACAGCTCAAAGAATGTTCCTAAATCTCGGTAATATCGCTGGAACCGCTCAAACACCGAGTTAGTTGGAGCAATCGCAAAGGTATGAACAGGCTCATCCTCTTGAATAAGTAATTTCTTCATCAGCCTGATGTCTTTCGTGAAGGCAACCTTCCCGACATCATAAATTCCTTTTCTACCTGCACGTCCGGCAATTTGCTTCACTTCCTGAGAGGTTAACAGTCGTCTTCTCGTACCATCAAATTTCTCATTTTCCAAAAACACAATCCGGCGAATCGGTAAATTTAAGCCCATCCCAATTGCATCGGTTGCTACAATTACCTTTGTTTTGCCGCTGTTAAATTGCTCAATTTGTTTTTTCCTAGTTTCTGGCGGCATGCTGCCGTAAATCATACTGACAGTATGGCCGTCACTTTGGAGCCGAGAAGCTGTTTCAAGCACCCGTCTTCTTGAAAAACAAATCAACGCATCCCCTTTTTTTACATGTTTAATATGGAATTCCTTTGTCTCCACTTCAAGAGGGGTATCACGGCTATATTCATGGATGACAATATCCGATTCTCCTAACAGCTGCAAAAGCATCGGTTTCGAGTTTCTGCTCCCGATAATATGTACTTCTCTTGCATTTGCTTTGGTTATCGCCTTATACCATGAAAAGCCGCGATCCTTGTCTGTAATCATTTGTGCTTCATCGATAACGATGACATCATAGTTTTCTTTTTCATGAAACATCTCTACCGTACATGAAAAATGATTCGCGCCCGGAACGATTTTTTCTTCCTCGCCTGTTTTTAATGAGCAGGGTGTTCCTTCAGCATTTAACTTATCATAAACCTCCAGCGCTAATAGCCTAAGTGGAGCAAGATATAAGCCGCTAGTTGCTTCCTTCATTTGCTCAAGGGCATGGTATGTCTTCCCGGTATTTGTTTCCCCAATATGAAGGATATAACGAACACGTCTTCCAAACGATGGATTGTATTCCTCACCAAAAATATCCTCCATCATTCGTTCTTCTTCTTCTCTTTTTCGTTGTAATTCTGCCTCTTCCTCCGCTTTCTTACGTTCTCTTTCAGCAAAGTCCTTTTCAAAAATTTGCTGATGAACGGAAAGGTCAAATGGTATATCAACAATCTTCAAAAGATCAGAAAGGTATTCGTCTTGTAAATCTTCAATAAAATAGTCTTCTACTTCATTAAGAAGCTGTTTCAAACTACCCTTAATGAAAGAGGGAGTAAGTTTTTCACCAAATGTTTCTTGAAACTGTTCCTTTATTTCAACTGGAAGATTCTCCAGAACCCTTTCCGGAATCAGTTCTGACAAATAATCTGAAATTAAGCTTTCGTAAACAAAAAAATAGGTTTGATATTCATACAAACTTCTTCCCCAATTTACCGTTTTATGAATATCCCCTGTCAATTCCTCAAAAAACTTTGCGACCGTTGTGTAGGATTCGGGGTTAAAATGACCCTCATCCTCTAGTTTCTCTTCCAGCGCAAAGGTATCAACATTTTTAAATTTCACATTGTTCTTGATGTCTGCTGCTAATTGTTTGGCTGTAAAATGCCGAACATAAAGATAAACTTGAGCATAATCCTTTTCAAGCATATCACCCGCAGTCTCTTCTATCATTGCTCGAATATGATGTCGCACTTCCTCAAGACGAGTGACTTCTTGTCTTTTTATAAAATCAGTTTTTGCTTGTTGATATCTTTGTTCCCATTCTTCTTCTTTATCTGCAAAGGTTTCCTTCGTCCATTCCAACACACGAAAGGGCTGATACTCTCTCATCTCATCCCGAAAAAGTTTATTAATTAGCTTGCGGTCCACTCCTTGAACCTCAAACCCTTTTTCCCATAAAAACTCTTTTTTCTCATTCTTTGGGACATCATTAGTGACCTTATTTAACCAGACATTGACCCAAATCTGCTCCAGATAATGCCCACGATCGGTTAAATATTGGCTAAAAGAAGGCAGACTGTCTTTTGTCTCTAAGTAATAGTTCATATCCTCCATTACTTTATTCTTCGTATGTTCAATCGCTTGAGGGTAAATGGCGGTTAATTTACTCAAATTATCCCTCCTTATCTTATTTTTGGTAATTTTATTATATCAAAAAACAAGAAACCGAATAAATATTCGGTTTCTAAATTTGACGGGTGTTGCAGTATTGATCCACTAAGTCCTCTATTTGATCAAGTTCAGGAAAATCCCCTGAAAACTGAAATTTGATTTCTTCAATGAATCGATCCTTGTTATAGACATGAATCGCCCCATTTTGGTGGCTGACACTGTATTCAGGTACAAAGCGAAATCCGTTTCGTTCAATGGCTCCCATGATAATCAATCCTTTTTTGAGTTTTTTTTAGTATTTACTATTATCCAGTCGTTAATCTCCAAATAAAGGCACCCAAACATATTCAGTACTAATAGAAAATTTTTAGTCATATTCTTATAGGAAAAATGCAATTAGAAGGGGTGAAAAGTTAGATGGTAAAAGTTCGTTTGCAGCCCGTTGTCAGTAAGATAAATTTACCCACTGTATTAAAAACAGCAATATTACCTGGTGATTCAATGGAAAGATTATTTATTGCAACTCAACTAGGAGAAATCTTTTACATAGGAAACTCAAGTTTAAGAACTTTTTTAGATATTCGCCCGCGGATTATAAAACTAGGTGCTTCTGGTGGTTATGATGAACGGGGATTGCTAGGGCTTGCGTTTCATCCCCAATTTTATTATAACGGTCTGTTTTATCTTCATTATTCAGCAGCTGGAACACAAGGTCCCGGTGCTCAACCTGATCCTTTTAAACCTGACCCATGTGACCCCAGAACTTTTAACCTAAGGTGGGTTAATAGAGAAACTCAATATGATCATATTGATACAGTGGAAGAATGGATTTTACAATCGAATGGTCAACCTCAAAAACGACGGACTTTACTTAACTTAAGAAGACCATTTTCAAATCATAATGGTTTCAATAGCTTAAACTTCTCACCTGAAACAGGAAAACTAATTTTAACAACCGGAGATGGGGGATCAGCCTATGATCCATTTAATCTAAGCCAGGATGATATGGAAATCGCTGGTAAAATAATTGAAATCGATGTAGTTAAGAATACATTTATCAATAATCCACCCGTAGTCACACGTTTTAATGAACTTCCCGTACCTATTCAGGAAACGCTTACGGTAATGGCTAAAGGGGTTCGCAATATATCAGGCATATCATTTCAAAGATTTAATCAGTATATCAAATATGTTGGAAATGTCGGACAGGATTTGGTAGAGTCGATTTTTTCATTCGTTCATTATAAACCAATACCGGTTACTCAGCTTATTCAAGCTTCTTTAATGAATTCTGAGCCTAACCAAGAAGGATTTATTAACTTTGGCTGGCGAGGGTGGGAAGGTGCTTTTCCTACTCCAATGATAAGGGGCTGTTCTACAAATCCGACTTTGGATGAGAAAACAATTTCTTTTTACAATGAAGCAGTATCACTTTCTGGGAGACGTCTTCAGCCTTTGACTAGTTATTTTCATAATGATCCCAGACCCGATAAGTTTGGAGGAACTGCACTTACAGGAGTCCAGCCCTATATGGGGAATGGAATCCCAGGTTTAACAGGAAGCGTTGTGTTTACCGATCTTGCCCGAAAAGAATCTCAACCTCAGGTTAGAGGGGCTTTAGCTTATACCAGTGTAAGACCAGATGGTAAACAAAATGATTTTAATGTGATTAAAACCGATTATGATTTTGGGTCTCAATCGGCTTATTATGTTAATTTGGGAACGAATCTGGATCAAACCAGACTATATTTAGGGGTTTATGGCTCTATGAAAGTGACTGATCTAAACCAAGGTACTGTTTTTGAAATTGTTCGATGATTTCAGATTAATCTCTTTTTAGAATTTATTTAAATGGAATAATAAAACAAACAAGAAAGCAATAAAAAGCTCCCTTGTTTGTTTTTTTTTAGGTAATTAATATTTCCTTTACAGATGCCAAATTGTGTTTAAAATTTAGTGAATTTCAGTTTGAAATCACCTTTATATGGAATATGTTCAACAGTTATCGTTATGTCTTTACCATCTTTATCTTTACCATTTCGTTTATAGGTGAATTTATTTTCATTCAGCTCTGTAAGTTCAAGAACTGCACCATACTTCATTCCTAGTGAAACATGGGCTCTTATCTTATTCCCATGCACAACATCATAATAGCCGTAATCACCGCGGCTTTTTCCTGTTTTCGCATCAAAAAATTCATATTTATTTGTTTTAAAATCATATTTAGCAAGACCCAAATAATTTTGGTTATAAGCTGATACATCATTGCCGTTTTCATCTAATGCCACTGTTCCTTGCCAAAGGGTGTCAGATAAAATTTTATCTCCATCTTTGTCTGTAACAATTTCTCCAGTTTTTGTTTCCAACGTCTTATCGGGATCCGTAAAGGTAAGTTCTGTTTCTTTATATGGAATATGATCAACAAATACCTCTACTTCGTTCCCTTGCGCATCTCTTCCCATTCTTTTATAAGTAAACATATCATTATTGAGTTCTGTTATTTCGACGACTGCTTGGTAACCCATTGATTCCGAAATTAATACTCTAATCTTTCCATCGTTGGTGATAAAGAAAGTTCCTTTATCGCCACGGCTCTTTTTTGTCATTTTATCAAAAAATTCGTATCTCGCTGTTTCATCGTCATATTTCGCAAGACCAATAAAGTTTGCGTTCTCTTTCGTGAAATCATTTTTATCCTTATCATAAACTTTTGTACCCTGCCAATTTGTGTTACTAAGTATTTTAGCGAATTCCTGACCTTTCGTCGCCTTCTCTTGTTTCTTATTCATATTTACCGTTTGCTCTGCCTTCACTTCACTCGTTTTTGCAAGTGTGGTTGTGCCGAATCCTGCCAGCACTAGGGTTAATCCAAGTAGTATAGCTGGTATTGCTTTTGTTTTTTTATTCATTTTATCGTCTCCTCATTTTTTGTTACTTATTGGAATCTGCTTCGACCTGATTATTTTGCTCCGGCTTTTACCAAAATATGTTCAATCTCTTTAAATCCTTTCTCGCGTGCATGCTGTAAAGGGGTCACATTATCTATATCCGGAATGTTGACATCTGCTCCATGATCGATTAGCAATTGCACTGTTTGCTGCTGTTTTCCATCACCATTATTTAAAATGATAGCTTCAAGCATTGCTGTCCAGCCGAGATCATTTACATGATTAATATCAATATCCGTTTTAGAAAGGAGTTCATTAATAACATCTACATATCCATGTTCTGAAGCAGGGATTAGAGCAGTTCCTCCATACCTGTTCGTTACAGTTGGGTCAGCACCGGCTTTTATCGTAAGTTTTAGTATGTCGAGATACCCTTCTGCACCAGCATATAAGAAGGGGTTATTTTTCATGTCATCCTGGATGTTGACGTCTGCCCCCGCATCAATAAGTATTTTTGCCGACTCTGTATCATTGTTGTAAGTCGCAATCATTGTGGAAGTTCGCCCATCTGAATCCTGGGTATTTATATCGACACCTTCCTCAATTAATCTTAATATAGTATCTACGTCTTTCCGTTCTGCAGCTTGAATCAGTTGTTCCTCCATATCCACCTCAATCATCCCCTGTTTATATGGTTCTCTACCGTTATTTAAGTTACAACCCTGTAGTACCAATATACTGCCTAAGACAAGTGTCAGGCACTTCCACATCATTTTCACCCCTGTAAGTTTTTTTCACATTCTAGCAAACCTCCCTAATAAATTTGACCTTATCTTTATGTTAATATCAAACCTTAAACTTCATCGAAAAAATTTCTTAAAAAAAGATAAACTTTATCTGAAAATTTGTTCATTATTATAAAAAAATCCGCCACTTTTGTGACGGATTGTTTAAACATTGAATCGATACCCTGCCCCCCAAACCGTTTCCAGGTATTTCGGATGGGCAGGATCTTTTTCAATTTTCCCGCGTATTTTTCTGATATGAACGGTCACAGTTGAAACATCTGCTGCCATTTCATACCCCCAAATATGTTCATATAGCTGTTCTTTGTTCAATACTTGATTCGGGTGATTCACAAGAAATACCAACAGATCAAATTCCTTTGTTGTGAAGGATGTGTACTCTCCGTTTATATAAACTTTGCGTGCTGACTTATCAATCGTAATCTCTTTAACCTTAATCATTTTTGATTTTGCTTGACTTCCTGCTAATCGTTCATACCGCTCTATATGCGCTTTCACCCTAGCTACCAACTCGCTTGGACTAAAAGGTTTGGTAATATAATCATCAGCCCCTAAACCGAGACCTCGAATTTTATCGATATCCTCTTTTTTCGCGGAAACAAATAAAATCGGAATATTTTTAACTTGACGTACTTGTTTACATATTTCAAACCCATTTATTCCTGGGAGCATGATGTCCAATATAATCAGATCATAATCATTTTGAAGTGCAAGTTGGAGTCCTGAATCACCACTATGTTCTACATCAACATGAAACTGATTAATTTCTAAATAATCTCTTTGCAATTCTGCGATACTCACTTCATCTTCAATCAATAATATCTTTTTCATCCTTACACACCTTTCTTCAAAGAAAAGAAAACACTTGTACCTTTGCCTTTCTCACTCGTTGCCCAAATCTCCCCTTCGTGCTCTTCAATAATGTGTTTAGAAATGGCCAGCCCTAATCCACTTCCGCCAGTCCGGGAATTTCTAGACATTTCAGCTCGATAAAAGCGATTAAAAATGTATGGTAACGCAGAAGGGTCAATTCCATAACCGTTATCCGTTACTTCTACGACTACATCAAATGGTCCTTCATGCAAAGTAATAGAAATGTACTTATCATCTTTATTCATATACTTAACACAATTGTTTATAAGATTTACTAAAACACGTTTTAACTTCTCTCGGTCAGCTGTCACGTACATAGGTTGATTCATTGGATGATAGGTAATCTGTATCCCTTTTTGAACTAAATCTAAATGAAGTTTTTCTACAAAATCTCGCACGTATTCAACTAGTTCGATTATTTCAAAAGTGAATGACTCTTTCTTTAAATCAAGTTTTGAGAATAAAAACAGCTCATCGATCAATGAATCCATATCTCTTGCTTTTATGTGAATAGTGGTTAAATACTTCTCCATTTTCTCTCGTGTGTTTGCCACACCGTCTTTTATCCCCTCAACATAGCCAATTATGGAAGTAATCGGTGTCTTTAGATCATGTGAAATATTTGAAAGAAGTTCTTTTCGATTTTCTTCATATTGAATCTGGAGGGTTATCGACTCCTTAAGTTTAACTCTCATTTCTTCAAAGGTTTTATTTAATTGACCGATTTCGTCACTTGAAGTCGTTTTGATTTCAAAATTTAAATCTCCTGACTTAATCCGTTCTGCACCTTCTTTTAGAACGGAGATCGGCTTGATAATGCTTCTTGACACTAAATAGTTTAATAACCCAATAATCATGATAAACAAAAGCAGCAAAAGACCTAATAAAATGGGAAACATTTCTCGAATTAACTGCGTATTCGAGCTTACCTTCCTCAATACAAAAATACTTCCTTCACTTTTATCTGAAAAATAAAAATCAAACTTCACATACGTGAAAAAGAAGTCATTGATTTTAATGGAGTCCCTCGTATTAATATTTGTTTCTTCAAACTTAGGAAGTGACGTAACTAATGCCTGCTGATCTACCGTGGGTGTCGAGTACTCAATGTTCTTATCTCTTCTAACGACAATTTTGATATCCTGATGTTCAATCTTCTCCAGATGCTCTTTATTTAATAGCTGCTCAGAGTTATTTTTTGCCAAAAGCTTTAAATCAAGAAACACACTTTCCTCAACAGGAGTCAAAGGTTTTTGGAGATAAGATTTTTTGTAAAAGTTCTCTATAGAATTTACATCGCCTGTTAAAGTAAAAATAAGTAAATAACCAGCAGCTAAGAATAATGTGATAGAAAAAATGATGACCCCCACGTAGGACAACAGAAATCTCATTTTAATGGACAAATAATCACCTCCGATTCATCCACGCTAATTCTTATTAATAACTAAGAAAACCATATCATGCAATTCTTAAAATTTTCTAAAATATAAATAAAAAAAACGAAAACATCAACCAAAATACTACAAGTTATTTATTTATTTATTTATTTATTTATGTGTGCGATTTTAGACTTATATCCCAAGTAATCGCTTTTATTGTAACAAAAAAAAGCATACCAATTCTTTTATGAATTGATATGCTAATTAATTTGCTAACTATTTGTTTCTCAAGATAAACGGAACTACTTAACCTTAGAACACGTCCTCACACAAAATTTATGCTGTTGTGTAAACTTCTTTTTTATTGGAATCATGGCGAATCGTTGCTTGTGCAGCCGCTAATCTTGCCAACGGCACACGGTAAGGTGAACAGCTTACATAATCAAGTCCAGTTTTGTAGCAGAAATCAATGGACGTTTTCTCGCCACCATGTTCACCACAGATCCCTGTTTTTAATGTCGGCTTTGTTTCACGACCAAGTCTTACTCCCATTTCTACTAATCTACCAACACCATCTTGATCAAGGACAGCAAACGGATTTTCTGGCAAAACCTTATTTTCAATATAATTCTGCAGGAATTTTCCTTCTGCATCATCACGGCTATATCCGAATGTTGTTTGTGTTAAATCGTTCGTACCAAAAGAGAAGAAATCTGCTTCTTCAGCAATTTGGTCGGCTGTAATCGCCGCACGTGGAATTTCAATCATCGTTCCAATTGTATACTCAAATTGCTTTCCTGTTTCTTCCTGTACCTTTTCAGCAGCATCAATCACAAGCTGGCGCATTTGTTTCAACTCATTAACATGACCAACAAGTGGAATCATGATTTCAGGCTGAACTTCCATCCCTTTGTCTGCAAGCTTAGCCGCAGCATAGAAAATTGCCTTTGCCTGCATTTCATAAATTTCTGGATACACCATTCCGAGACGACATCCGCGGTGGCCGAGCATTGGGTTATACTCATCTAATTGGCGAACCTTTTTCAATAGTAACTCTTTCTTCTTCAGCTCAGAAGAGGAAGGATCCAGAATTTGCAGCTTCGTCACTTCGACTAACAGCTCTTCCTTATCTGGTAAGAATTCATGTAAAGGCGGGTCCAATAAACGAATTGTAACCGGGTATCCCTGCATCGCTTCAAAGATTCCTTCAAAATCGCCCTGCTGCATTGGCAGCAATTCAGCAAGTGCGTCCTTACGCTCGCTGTATGTTTCAGCTAGAATCATTTTTTGTACGATTGGAATACGTTTCAAGTCCATAAACATATGCTCTGTACGGCACAATCCAATACCACCTGCGCCAAATTCAAAGGCTTTTTGTGCATCTTCAGGATTATCAGCATTTGCACGAACCCCAATTTTTCGTTCTTGGTCTGCCCAAGCAAGTAAAAGCTGGAATTCATCTGAAAGCTCTGGTTCAATCATTGGAATTTCTCCGAGCATGATTTCTCCTGTTGAACCATCAATCGTGATTACATCACCGTAGTTGATAACCTTCTCGTCCACTTTAAATTGTTTTGCTTTTACATCAATTTTTAGAGCATCACATCCGCAAATACATGCTTTACCCATTCCGCGTGCAACAACGGCAGCGTGACTTGTCATCCCACCTCGGCTGGTAAGGATTGCTTGAGCTGCAACAATTCCGTGAATATCATCAGGCGTTGTTTCTGGACGAACAAGAATAACCTTTTTACCAGCATTCCCTAATTCCTCAGCTTCGTCTGCATCAAAAACAACTTGACCAGTAGCCGCACCTGGTGATGCTGGCAGACCTTTTGCTAATAACGTACGCTCATACTTATCATCTATTCGGCGATGAAGCAGCTGATTTAATTGATCTGGATCGACACGAAGCAAGGCTGTCTTCTTATCAATAATTCCTTCTTCCACCATTTCAACCGCAATCCGAATTGCAGCTTGTGCTGTCCGCTTACCATTCCGCGTTTGAAGAATAAATAATTGCCCGCGTTCTACTGTAAATTCAATATCCTGCATTTCTTGATAATGCTGCTCCAAACGTTTACATGTTTCGGAGAATTGTTTAAAAACCGCAGGCATCTCATCTTTTAAGGTTTGAATGGGCTGGGGTGTACGAATTCCTGCTACCACATCTTCACCCTGTGCATTAATTAAGTATTCACCGTAAAGAACGTGTTCACCAGTAGAAGGATTCCGAGTAAAGGCCACGCCAGTTCCTGAATCATTGCCCATGTTACCGAATACCATGCTTTGGATATTGACAGCCGTTCCAAGGTGATCCGGAATTTTGTTCAAGCGGCGGTAGACGATGGCACGCTGATTATTCCAAGAATCAAACACTGCGTTGATGGCAAGAAATAGCTGTTCCTTCGGATCCTGCGGGAAGTCTTTTCTTGTATGTTTTTTAACAATCCCTTTATACCCTTCGATTACCTCTTTCCAGTCCTCTGCAGTCATTTCTGGATCTGCGCTATATCCCTTTTCCTCACGTGTTTCTTCTAATAATTGTTCAAAATAATACGTATTAATATCAAGAACAACATTACTGAACATTTGTATGAAACGGCGGTAAGAATCATAGGCAAAACGAAGATTATTCGTTAATTTCCCCATTCCAATAACCGTTTCATCGTTCATTCCAAGGTTTAATACGGTATCCATCATCCCTGGCATTGAAAATACAGAACCTGAACGGACAGAAACAAGTAACGGATTTTGTGCATCACCTAGTTTTTTCCCCATTTTATCCTCTAGGGTGTTTAGTGCTCCCAATACTTGGCTTTCAACGAGCGATGGAATCATTTTTCCTGCATCATAATAGGCATTACATGCTTGTGTCGAAATCGTAAAGCCATAAGGAACTGGCAGTCCAATCCGCGTCATTTCTGCTAGGTTTGCTCCTTTTCCTCCAAGCGTTTCCTTCATATTTCCATTTCCTTCATGAAACAAGTAAACGAATTTATCCATCATTATAAGCTCCTCTCTTTTTTCAACACTTCTAAAATTAATCCAGCTGTTTCCTCGATTGCTTTATTTGAAACATTGATAATCGGACAGCCTACTCGCTTCATAATCTTTTCAGCATAATCCAGTTCATCAAGAATTCTTTCGAAGCTTGCGTAACTTGCTTTAGAGCCTAACCCTAAAGCTTTTAGCCTTTCAACACGAATTTCGTTTAATTTATTGGGAGAGATAATTAATCCAATACAATTTTTTCTCGGAATCTCGAACAATTCCTCTGGTGCTGGTACCTCCGGAACTAAGGGAACATTGGCAACCTTAAAGCGTTTATGAGCCAAATACATCGATAATGGTGTCTTCGAGGTTCTTGAAACACCGATCAAGACAATATCTGCCTTGAGAATTCCTCGAGGATCACGCCCATCATCATATTTAACCGCAAATTCGATGGCTTCTATTTTTCTAAAATACTCTTCATCTAGTTTTCTCATTAAGCCTGGCTGATGATGAGGCGTTTTATTAAAGCTAGTGGTGAAGGCATTCATCAATGGACTAAGCAAGTCCACTGCCATAATGTTATCTTCTGCTGCACGACGATCTAAATATTCCTTTAACACTGGAATGACAATCGTATAGGCAATGATTGACTTTCCTTTTTTCGCTATCATAAGGACATCTTCAATGTCTTCGAGGTCCTCCACATAGGAATTGCGTCGAATCTCTACATTTCCACCGTTAAATTGTGTTGCTACCGCTTTCACAACAAACTCAGCTGTTTCCCCAACAGAGTCCGAAACCACATAGACTACTTCCTTCTCTACAAAAATCGCTGCCACTCCCCTTTATACCGAATTTCGATCCATTATTTCTAGGTATGCTCGTGTGATGGTTGTTTTCGTAATCCGACCGACAAGTAAATATGTATGGTTTCTCGGATTGATTTCTTTCACTACAGGTAAGGAGTCAATGTGATTAGTAATCATTTTTTTAGCAGCTTCTAACAAAGTTTCCTCAGGTGTGATTGTGATAATGTTAGGCATTCTGGTCATAATGACACTGCAGGGTAATTCTTGCAAATCTTTATTGCCGATGGCTGTTCTCAGTAAATCTTTCCTAGAAATTACACCAGCTAAATAGCCATTACTATCTACCGCATAAAGAGTACCAACATCTTCCAAAAATAGTTGTACAATCGCATCATATACAGATGTGGATTTTTCCACAACGATTGGAAGAGCTTTAAAATCTGCCACTTTTTTGTGGAGAAATTTTTCTGCCTGATGCTTTACTTCTTGGTTATGATTAAAAAAATAACCAACTCGAGGTCTGGCATCCAAATTACCAGCCATTGTTAAAATAGCTAAGTCTGGTCTTAATGCTGCTCTTGTTAAGGAAAGCTTTTCTGCAATTTGCTGCCCCGTGATGGGTCCACTTTCCTTCACAATCTTTAGAATTTCATCTTGGCGTTTCGAAAGTTTAATCACATTGACCCCCTTTTCAGTTTAATTATGTTATATTTTTTGATAAAAATATAAATGTGCTATACTTATTAATATTTAGTATATTACATTTAAACAATTAGTGAAACAGTTTATTGCACATTTTTTTGACAAATTTTCTAACCCTTCAAAAAAAAGAATCCTACCGCAGGAGATAGGATTCTTACTATTTTTGACAGTTAGGACAGAAATAGGTTTTACGAGATGAAATCATTTCTTTAATAATAGTGCCCCCGCATCTATTACATTTCTCTCCTTCTCGGTCATACACAAGACAGAGATTATTATAACCCCCTGTTAAATTGTCCCCTTGGAAAAAGGGATTTTCCATGTATCCACCATGATTTAAAGCGTCTAGGAGCACATGCTTCATCGACTGGTAAAGTAGATTTCGTTCAGGCTCACCTATATCCTCTATACTCCGTTTTGTTTTAATTCCGGCATGATAACAAATTTCATCGGAGTAACAATTTCCAATCCCTGCTATAAGCTCCTGATCGAGAAGTTTTGTTTTTATTTTCCCACGTCTGTCATCTAGTAGTTTTAAAAAATCCTGCAAAGTGAACTGAGGCTCTAATGGCTCCGGACCCAAAGAAGATAATTCTTTTTGAACATCCTGTTCACTATATAAATGCAAATAACCCAATCGCAATCCAATAAAATAAAGATGGTGTTTTCCAAAAGATAACCGAACCTGTATCGTTCTTTCCGGTTTGTCATCCTCTGTCCCAAAATACATCCAGCCGCCAAGCATTAAATGCAACAGAAGGACTTGCCCGTTTTCTAAATGAAATAATAAATGCTTTCCTCTTCGATTGACTGTCATGACTTTCTGATTTGTGACACTATTAATAAAGAGCGTTGGGTTCACATTAACCGATTTCTCTCGATTGATTTGTACATGAGAAATGGTTTGACCCGCTATTTTTTGAATTAATAATCTTCGGTAATTTTCCATCTCTGGAAGTTCAGGCATCTATCTACTCCCCTTCACGGCTTTTTCATATCTTTTCCTCACAAACGCAAAAAAACCGAACTTTTTATAGTTCGGTTTTTGTATCAATCATTATCAAGTGGGCCTAAATGGACTCGAACCATCGACCTCACGCTTATCAGGCGTGCGCTCTAACCAGCTGAGCTATAGGCCC
>NZ_NPDD01000209.1 GCF_002272245.1 Bacillus sp. 7884-1
ATTTAGAGTAATTGGAGCGGGTGATGAGAATCGAACTCACAACATCAGCTTGGAAGGCTGAGGTTTTACCACTAAACTACACCCGCATTTTTGACACCTAACAAATAGTACATGAAATATTATAACACCCTGCCATTAAGTTGTAAATTACTTTTTATCTACTTCAAGATGTTTAAGTTTTTCCAATAATTGTGCTGAGTCTTGAGCTACTATAAATTCACCATTTACAATCGCATAAGGAGATATTTTGCATTCCTCACATCTACTTTGACAATGGTACTCTTTATATTCGATATTTTTCTTACCCAAAAACGCACTGTATTCATTTTGTAGCTCATCAGGTAAAAAACGATTTAGGTTTTTTTCACAGAAATCAACTTTTAATTTTTTTTCCTTCGTAAAAAGTTTTGTAATAAAGTTCATACGCTGCACATCTCCACTGCTAGTCTTTTACATAAGTATATCAATTTCACCTAAATTATTCTCCTAATATATATTACAAAGAGCAACCATTTCTATTAGGGTTGCTCTTTTAACTGCTATATATGAAATTTTTATCTTTTTGAATGTTTTTTATCTATTTTCGCCTCAATTCTCTCCATTGCTTTTAGATCACTTTTTAATTCCTGCTTATTATCATCTACTAATTTCTTAAAGCTTATATTGCGTTTTCTCATCTGTTTCTCCACCTTTCTTATGTTTCTATTATACAAAAAGTAGAAAGGTTAAAATCAACAGAAATATTACAATTTTTTGAACTTTTATGAATTTTTCTGTTTTTTCAGCAAGGAATATCCCCTCACTACTTACTTATGGTAAATATTGTTTACCTTGGTTGACTCATTTATAATTGAATCTATATCTGAATCACAAATTTTGGAGGAGAAAATTATGAAACTAGGTGCATTTTCAGTTAGTTTAAATGTAAAGGACATTCATTTATCAAAATCATTCTATGAAAACTTAGGATTTCAAGCCTTTGGTGGAGATATTAATCAAAATTGGCTTATTATGAAAAATGAAAATTGCATCATCGGACTATTTCAAGGAATGTTTGAAAAAAACATCCTAACTTTTAATCCAGGATGGAATGAAAATGCTGAAAATCTTGAATCGTTTACGGACATTCGAGAAATTCAAAAGCAGCTTAAAGAAAAAGGAATAACAATGCATTCTGAAGCAGATGAATCAACCGAAGGACCAGCACATTTTACGATTGAGGATCCAGATGGTAATCAGATTCTTGTGGATCAACACAGATAACAAAAACATAACTCTCCAATGAAATACATACATCATAGTTAACCCTTTCCTTACAGAATCAATATAAAACAATAAAGAATAATAAAAAACCGAGTAGGCTACTATTTTCACGGCTAACC
>NZ_NPDD01000210.1 GCF_002272245.1 Bacillus sp. 7884-1
ATTATCTTAAAGAGACGTCATTTCGATGAAACGACTTGGAGAGGATAATGAATTTAAATCCCAGATGGTGAAAGATTTTATACATCGATTAAAAATAAATATGACATAATCTAGCTGATATGTTTCCCCTAACAGCCCATGTGGAATGTGTGAACAACCGTAAAAGCCTACCTGCCTGAAATTGCTAACATTTTGCTAACGCAATCCAATGAAAAACGGTAAATTCAAGTTAAAGATGTTACAGACAAAAATAAGTAAAATCTTGATATACCGCATTTATGGCACACAGCGTTAAAGAAATTACACACTCTCATCTTACGGGCGGTATGATGTAATTAGGGATTTATAACCCTGTTATATCAACTGTTTGAAAGGTTTAACGATAAACTTGTCCGCAAGTTTGTCCGCTTAAACCAACAAAAGAAAACTAAAGTTAATGGAGAAGACCTTTCATCAGTTTGCTAAACTGTTGGGAGGTCTTTTCTTTCGTGCTTTGGGTAACGTGAGTATATAATAACTGTTGTTGTTTTTGGATCCGTATGACCAAGCTGTTCCAATACTTCTTTGATAGTTGCACCAGCTTCAAACATTAATGATGCATAAGTATGTCGGAAAGAGTGAGGTGTAATATTTTTTTTAATCTCTGCTTTTTTCAGCAAACGGTGAAGCCTGGTTTCAATAACTTTTCTTAATTGTGGATGCCCATCATCCCGAGCAAAAATGAATCCATTATCTTGGTATATGGGTTTGTTTTTCAGTTTTATTTCCCTTTGCTTAATCTCATGTTTTTTCAGTATCTTTATCAGTGTTTCATCGATCTCGATAGTACGTTTTGATCCCGTTGTTTTCGGTGTGAGTAGGTGATACTTTTTAAAATTATTGGTGGGATTGTATAGTGTTTTGGTTATGCGTAAAGTCCCTTGTTTAGCGTTAAAATCAGCCCATTTAGAGCTAATAATTCGCCTATTCTTAAACCGGTATAGGACAGTACAGTAAATACTAAATGATCCATTTCAAGCCCATCAGATTGGGTTAATTTAAGAAAATACGCTTGCTCTTCTTTTTCCAAAAAGTTAATGTCCTCTTCCTCTAACTCCTCTACAGTTTTTTGCCTATTTGGCAGTTTATAATCTTCAGTAGGATTAATTTTTATTAACCCTTGGACTACAGCTTTCTTAAAAATCATTCTTCCGTAAGCATGAATACCGTCCATATAATTGTGGCTATACTTCTCGTTTACTCCAGGATCCTCTCCTCGTACGTTTTCTTAGTAATACGGCTGATAGGAAAAGGTCCCCAGA
>NZ_NPDD01000211.1 GCF_002272245.1 Bacillus sp. 7884-1
AAAAGGCATATCGGATTCCTTTATTAACGTTCCATTTTGTTTTTCTAGTAGCTGTATTTCCTATGTATTTTAGGAATTTGATAGCTTTTTTTATTTTGTAATAATAGAGTCTCAAGATTTCTAGCTTGAAGTATAACCTGGCCACAAATGAAATAATTGAAAATGGCGGTTTTAATGAACCTGTCCTTAGATTTTTTGAAAATTAGAGAATTACCCCAATTTAAATTATATTGAAAATTCTTAAAAAATATAGGTTATACAGTAAATTTAAACAAATTATGCCAAAATACGTCAAAATTCTACGTGGAATTTTGACGGTTTATAACGCAAATTTCCCCAATATACAACATGGACAATTCAAAGTAAAATGAAAACATTGAATTTTAAAAAGATTGAAAAAGGGGGAAGTTGAATTGGCAAACCGTAAGTTAAAGAACATTTTAGCAACTGCGACGATGAGTGCTTTATTACTGTCATCTGTCATTCCGTACAACGTGCTAGCGGCATCATCAACACCGATCGATCCTCTTCATCAGGATTCGAGCGCTCCACAGTTGACGAAAGAACAGATTGCTGCATTGAATCAGATCAGCATAGGTGGTCCGGAAATTTCGTCTGAAATCGACACATCAAGCGCGGAACCTGTTCGCGTCATTGTTGAATTCAAGCAAGCACCGGCAAAAATAGCGGTGATGCAGGCACAAGTAGCTGGAGATGAGACAACCCTAACAGAAGAGAAACAAGCCGTCGCTGATACGCACAAACAATTCCGTTCGTTTATCGAAGGTTTATCTACGCATCAACTGAACGTCAATGCCGTTACGGCAGAAAATGCAGTCACTGCACAAAATGCGGTCACGGCAGAAAAGGCAACTGGAACATCATCGGAGATCGAAATTACCCATGAATATCGGAACGCGTTGAACGGGGTAGCGATGACACTTCCAGGAACAATGGTCGAGAGACTGTTTGATTCAGGGCTTGTCAGACATGTCCTTGCGGACGAAAAGGTCACAATCGACCCGATTGAAACGACTGCTGTGTCGAAACAAAGCGTGGAAGGACTAAAAGAAAATTCGATCCCGCTTCCGGGTATAGATGCACTTCATAACGAAGGCATTAAAGGAAACGGTATTAAAGTTGGTGTGTTAGATACAGGAATTGATTACAATCATCCAGATTTAACGGATGTCTATAAAGGGTACCGAAAACAAGAAGGCGTGAATCCGAGTACGATTGACCCGAAAACGGTTAAGGGGTGGGATTTCATTGATAACGACGCAGATCCGATGGAAACAACGTACGATGACTGGGTGACAGCAGGTAAGCCAGTAACACCAGGCCGTGAATACCCGACGTCCCACGGTACGCACGTATCTGGAACCATCGCAGCACAATCGAGAGCCACTGTCGAAAATCCAGCACAAGGAGTTGCCCCTGGCGTTGATTTATATGTCTACCGTGTACTAGGTCCTTACGGTTCTGGTGCTTCGAGCGGGATTGTTGCAGGAATTGACAAGTCCGTTAGTGACGGTATGAAAGTCATTAACCTGTCACTTGGTGCAGCGAGTAACGATCCATTATCAGCAGAAGCAATCGCGGTTAACAATGCAACATTAGCTGGTGTAACATGCGTCATTGCAGCAGGAAACTCAGGTAATTATGCATATACACTTGGCACACCTGGAGCAGCAGCGCTACCGATTACGGTTGGTGCAAGTGACTTCTCGATGTCGATTCCGACCGCAACAGCGACAGTAGGTAACGAAACGTTTACCAACTTTAAGTTGCTTGGAAAAGGGTACAATGACAATGTGGAAACACTTGCGAACAAAACCTATCCGGTGGTATTTGTCGGCTTAGGTGGCGAGGATGATTTCAAAAGTGTTGATTTGCACGGGAAAATAGCATTGATAGAGCGTGGATCGTACGCACTTAGTGAAAAAATTGTGAATGCGCAAAAAGCAGGTGCAGTGGCGGCCATCATGTACAACAATGTCGACGGCGACATTGATAACTATTTAGCAAGTTCTGTTGGGTTTATCCCAACCTTCCGCCTCTCAAAAGCAGACGGCGAACGCTTAAAAACAGCGGCAGAACATTCGTCGATTACATTTACGGAAATCGGGTCAATTGTCTCAGAAGGAAACCGTTTGGCAGGTTTCAGTTCAAGAGGACCGGTTATGTCAACCTATGACATTAAACCTGACGTTGTGGCTCCTGGGGTATCGGTTTACTCGACGTATCCAGAATTTATCCACAGTCCAGAACCAGGAATTGATTATTCACAAGCATATGCTCGTATTTCGGGTACATCAATGGCTACTCCACACGTAGCAGGGATTGCTGCACTGATTTTACAAAAACACCCAAATTACAAACCGGCTGATGTCAAAGCAGCCTTGATGAATAGTGCGGACAAACTAAACGGCGACTATTCTGTGTACGAAGTAGGCGCAGGTGAAGTAGATGTAGCTGAAGCCGTTCATAACGAGATGGCATTCAAGGTCCAAGACAACACATTAAAGAGTGATGGAAATGGTGGCATTGTCACAATCGGGTATGAAAAAGGCGCATTGACGTTTGGTGCTGTTTACAAAAAAGACGGTAGCACAAACACAGCCAATCGTACGGTTGCCTTTATAAACCGCGGTACCCAAGCGAAAACATTCGACGTTTCGGCTGAATATAGTAAACCGATGGATAATGTAAGTGCACATGTAAGTGACGCAGTAGCGAACAATGTAACCGTCACGACTTCTTTAGCATCTGTGACGGTCGCTGCAGGCGGGTCAACAAATGTAACGGCAACGGTTAACATACCTGCGAGCGCAGAGATGGGACAATATGAAGGGTATGTGAACATTGTCAACCATGACAATCCAAACGAACACTATCGCATTCCATTCGCGACTCGCTTTGTTGAAAAAGGAATCGGAGACGTCGAAATCTCGTTACCAGCCATCACAACGATAGCTTGGAGGCATCCGGCTATGGCACCTCAAACTCGCTATATCCGATTCAGATTAAACAGCCCGATGAAAGATATGTGGGCGATCATCTATGATAAAGACGGCAAAGCACTTGGAGCCAATACGTTAAAACCATTTAGCTTAAACGGTGCGCCTCTTGATACGGATCTAAGAACACAATTCTCGCCATCGTATTATCCGTTTATCGGCGATGCGAAAGATGAAAAAACAGACATCAAACAGCCGATGGCGAAACTGCCAGAAGGTGAGTATACAATCAAACTTCGTACAACAGATGCAGATGCGGTGAAATACGAGGTCATTAATCAAAAGTTTATCATCGATAACACGTTACCTAAGTTGACGTTTAAAGACCATAAACCTGGCGTCTATGAGCTAAGTGAATCGGACTTTACAGATGAAAAGGGGCAAGACGGAAATACGTACCATGCGTTTTGGCTTCACACGAATGTATGGGACGAAGGAACGGCAAAATTAGCACCTTTAGGCTACACACAGTCTGATAATAAGCTATGGTATTACTTAAATCAAAAAGCAATGTGGAACGGCGATTTCCTACTTGATGCAAATGGGGATACAAACTTCGGTATTGAACAATCTGATATTGAGAATGGTCCAGCAACAATCAAACTACAACCTATGGATATGGCGAGAAATATGGAATTGTTAAATGAATCCTATTCCTATGCATTCGTCAAAAAAGGTACACCTTATGTGGTACCAACTTACGATAAGGAAAAAGTCTATCAAGATGAAACGTTGACGATGACATTAAATCTAAATAACGTTAAGGATTTGATGGCTGGAAACTACAATGTTGGATTCTATAGTTGGCTCTTCCAGTTCCAAAGCGTAAAAGTGAACCCAGCATTCCAGCAGTATGCGGATGCAAACGGATTAACAGTCAGTGTCGATGAACCAACTGTGAAGGATCACCCTGTCTATCCAACTAATAAAGACATGGTGAATGCTGGCGCTCATATCAGCGGTGGCGAAGGGTTCAAAGGAATCAGCGGTGATATGCCATTCCTTGATGTGACATTTAAACTGTATGATGACAGTATGTACGGCACCTATTATGACAAGATGGACACCGAAGAGAATACAGTGCCATTCACTTATACACAATACGGTGAGCAAGAACCGGTTGTCATCCCATCATTCAACCAAATTAACCAATATAAAATCATACCAAAGGACAATTATGTGGTAACTTTTGCCCACCTTCAAGCGTTCTATATGAACTGGTCGATGGATTATTCAATCATAGGAGCGAAAGCATACGCGCAATTGTCAGACGGGACAAAAGTGCAAGTACCGATTGCCAAAAACGGTTTTGTAGATATCAAGCATATTCCTATATCGAAGGATCCAATCGATATTGTCGTTGAAGCACCTGGACATCTGAAGAGTATTCAGAAACTGACACTTCCTGGTATTCAAACACCGTGGGGTGAAGTCGTCGGTGAGTTAATACAAAAACAAGGTGCTCAACCAGTTGCAGCAGCCGGTGATGTAAATGGAGACGGTGTCATTGACGTGTTAGACGTGAAACAAATTGCGAAGAAATTCGGCGTTCAAAAACCGACTGATTTCAACATCGAAGACTTGAACCACGATGGTATTGTCAATGCAACGGATATGAACTTTCTGGTTGGGAATCTTTACAAATCAAACCCAGATGCAACCATTACACCAAAAGAGATGGTTGACGGAAAAGTGAGCACAGAATTCTTCAACGTGTTAGGTATTAAATCTCTTGTGAACACATTGAAAGCAACAACAAAAACGAATCATACAGCAACACTGAATTGGCTAGCAGCTGTTGATGCAACAAATGTAAAAATTGAAAAGTCAACTGACGGCTTATCATGGACGGCAGCTACAACAGCAAGTCCTGTAGCAGTTGATTCAAATACAGCAGTTGTGACTGGATTAAACGAAAACACGACTTACAAATTCCGCGTAACGGTAACAGGCGGATTAAACGCTGGTTTTTCAAATGTGGCAACTACAACAACGGATGTCACGTTACCTCCAAACGCACCAGTTGTAAAAGGTCTTGGAGATAACGAAACAAGCATTTCAGGTAAAACAGAACCAAACGTAACAGTAACTGTGAAAAAAGATGGAAACGTCCTCGTAACAGGAAAAGCAAATGAAATGGGAGACTTTACACTTCCAATCGAGCTTCAAAAAGCAGGAACAGTTTTAACAATTAGCGTGGCAAATGCAGAAGGAAAAGTGAGCGAAGAAGTATCAATCACAGTTTCAGACCTGACAGCACCAAATGCGCCAGTTGTTGGAAAAGTTGGCGACAATGATACAATCGTTTCAGGAACAACGGAAGCAAATGCGACAGTTGTCGTTAGCAGCACAAACGGTGCACTTGGCACTGCGAAAGCAGATAAAAATGGAAACTATACGGTGGCAATCACTCCTCAAAAAGCAGGCACCGTACTAATGGTTACAGCTACAGACGATTCTGGAAACCAAAGCAAAACAGTTTCTGTTACGGTTCTAGACGTGACAGCTCCTCTTGCGCCTATCGTGAACCCTTTTACAATCCATGACAAGATTGTTTCAGGTACTACCGAAGGCAATGCGACTGTAACTGTGAAGCGAAATGGGATTGTGATTGGAACAAAACAAGCTAGTGAAAACGGTAATTTCTACTTGGAAATCGGTAAGCAAAAAGCAGGGTCCATATTAACGGTCAGCGCCTCAGATGAAACAGGAAACGTAAGTGCTGAACGAAAAGTGACGGTTCTGAAGAAGTAGGAGCTACCCTCGTCGTGAAGATCGACGGGAATCTAGTTACAAAAGCCAATGTTTCAAGCAAAGGCACATTCACAGCTACTATATCAAAGTTGGCAAGGGAAACCATACGATTATCCTTACTGTAGTTGATATAGCATGAAACGTGAGCAATTCTGTAAAACGTACCATCACTGTTAAGTAAGAAAAAAGCCTTCGTCTACATCAACTCGCATTTGAAACTCGTGATCTTATCTTTAGACATGAGAGGAAAATGCGAGTTTTTTTGTTTTGTCGAAAGTTCTTCTGTTACTCCTGATCCTTCAAAAATCGAGGAGAAACGCTGCAACACCGATTTGGTTATGTAATAACTAAGAAGGAATTGGTAGTACATATATGGAATTAATGTGAATTTTGATAAATGTATCCAATTGGAACAAGTTTTAGTTAGGGAGAGGGATGTTAATGACCCGATACCTGTAAACACCTCAATAACAGCTTCAGCTCCTTTTACAGACCCGGGAGTTCTCGATACACACACCGCAGAATGGAACTGGGGAGATGGTACCACTACAACGGGTTGAACGGATTGATGTAAAGGAAAATCAAGATATTGTAATACATTACCGTTTCGCTAATCCTTTAGTAGTTTAATGGTAGTCACCGGTATTCGACACATGTGGAATGTGGAAACCTGATGTTTTGATAGTGGCAGCCTGGTGGCTAAACCAATCATATTGCCACCAATACCTTCTGGTTAAGTGAAACGTAGGAAAAATAAAAGCCTATTATATCAACGGTTTCAAACTATATTT